>JANMDX010000316.1:0-4075 GCA_031376505.1 Acidobacteriota bacterium | reverse complement strand
CACGACGTGGACGGTGCGCAGCGCGTGTACTTCAGTTCGCGCGATGCCCGCAACCGCGCGCACATCGGGTACGCGACGCTGCGACTGGCCTCGCCCGCCACGCCCGTGACGTTCAGCGCGACTCCCGTCCTGTCGCCCGGGCCGCTGGGCGCGTTCGATGATGCGGGTGTGACGAGTTCCTGCGCGGTGGCGCACGATGGACGGCTGTTTCTGTACTACACGGGCTGGGCGCTCGGCGTGAGTGTGCCGTTCTATCTGCAGGCGGGCCTTGCTGTGAGCGACGATGGTGGACTCAGCTTCTACCGGATCTCGACGGCACCGCTCTTGGACCGAATCGACGTCGATCCATACCTGTCGGCGTCGCCCTGGGTGCTCGTCGACAACGGCGTGTGGCGGATGTGGTACGTGTCGGGCACCGCGTGGGAAGCCCACGTCGGCGGTGCGCGACATCACTATCACATCAAGTACGCCGAGTCAGCTGACGGACAGCACTGGGTCCGCCATGGCCGGGTCTGTGTGGACTACGCCGCGCCTGACGAGCACGCCTTCGGGCGGCCGTGCGTGGTGAAGGACGCCCACGGGTATCGCATGTGGTACTCGTATCGTGGCGCGCACTACCGGATGGGCTATGCGGAGTCGACCGATGGCCTTGCCTGGACCCGTCGCGACAACGAGCAGGTGATTCAGACGTCGACCGAGGGCTGGGACTCGGAGATGGTGACCTATCCGCTCGTAGCCGGACCAGTAGAACGCCGGATCATGCTCTACAACGGCAACGGCTTCGGACGCACTGGAATCGGCCTGGCGACGCTGTTTGCCTGACTCGGCCCACTCAGCGCCTCTACCCACTCGGGTCTGGCGACGACCACGTAGCTTCCATCATCCAGTGCGTGTACGGCACCCACCGCCGGTGTCGCACGATGCCCGAGGCCGTGCTGAAGGCTGGCCGGACGAGGTCGAGGTACTGCTGCGGCGCCCGCACGTGCTGCCCGCGGTCGCGCGCGATCAGGAACCGAGCGAGTGGGTGCTGGCCGTTCGCGAACACGGGATCGATGGACACGAAGCGGCCGCCGGCGCGCACGGCGCACTGCGCCAACCGCGCCAGGTCGCGCACCTGCCCGTCGTCCAGGTGGTGCAGGACTCCAGACGCGATGACGACGTCGTATGGGCGTTCCGTGGCGACATCTGACTCCGTGAGCCGTCCGCATGTGAACGTGCCCTTCGCGCCGAACCGCGCCCGGGCCGCAGCCACGTAGGCCTCGCTGATGTCCCAGCCGTGATAGCGCACACCGGGCGGCAAGTAGTCGAGCAACTCGCCCGTGCCACAACCGATGTCGAGCAGGCGCATGCCGGCGGCGGCCCGCACCATGCGCTGCGCGAAGTCAGTGCGGCCGACTCGTCCACCCATGAGCCACTGGAAGCGGTCGTAAACGGCCGGGCTCGACAACACCGCCCGGATGCCTGAGGTGATCTGCGCCATCGGTGATCAGCCCGGGCGCGCGAGGCGGCACGACATCGCCGGTTGGGCCCCAGCCGGCACGAGCCGGGTGAGTCCAATGAGTCCAGTGACGCCGAGTACCGTGGCGAGGGCGCGCATCACCACGCCGTGACGGCGCTGGAACGAGGCGTCGCCGATTGCGCGGCGCACGAATCGATAGGAGACATCGCGGTCGAAACGCGGCACAGCGCCGAACTCGCGCAGGCAGATCCGCCGCACGCGCGAGACGGTGATCCAGTTCAACGACGTCCACGTGCCTGCCGGGTCCACGACGACCCTCGATGCGAGGATGCGCCGGCTGAAGAGTCTCCAGGTCAGCGCCTTGCTCCCAATCGTGGGAAGGCCGAAGTGTGGCTCGAAGGGAAAGCTGTAGTTGGGGCAGAGGAAGCGGTAGGCGCCCCCGGGGCGGAGCGCGTGCCACACGCGTTGCAGCACCCGCCCGACGTCGTCCACGTGCTCCATGACGTTGATCGAGAAGGCGAAGTCAAACGCCTCGCGGTCGTCGAGTGTCTCGGCCGTCATGTGACGCAGGATCGGCGCGCAGCCACGGCCCGCGGCATACGCCATCACCAGGCCTCGCAGGCGTTCCATGTGCGAGAACCCCACGCCCAGCGGCTCGATGGCGGTCACGCGGTAGCCGGCCGCCTGCAGGGCGCAGCTCAGGAGCAGCATATCCGCGCCCACTTCAAGCACCTGTGCGTCTGCCGCCAACCTAGCCAGGTCGTGCTCGATGATCTCTGCGCCAAATCGTGCCTCGCCGACGTAGTCAGTCACGAGAGCGTCGAGATCGGGCGCCGCGTCGCGCAAGTGCACCTGCGCCTCGTCGAGCCACGACGCGATCGATGGTGATTGGGACATGGGTGGACCGGGGCAATCACGGATCGCTCGCCATTCTATCCTCGACGGTCTAGTGCCGATCCGATTCGGGTACACTCTGCACGTGGCGCCCGGCCGCCCATGAGGTCATGCAGAACGAACATCACGCAACCGTTTCCGGATTCGGCGAAGAGTGGGCGCGCTTTGACAACACGACGCTGACCGACACCGAGCGGGCCACCATCTTCGCGCAGTACTTCGGGCGGTTTCCGTGGGCGGCCCTGCCGCCTCAGGCGCGTGGCTTCGACGCCGGCTGCGGCTCGGGACGGTGGGCCGCGGTCGTGGCCGGGCGGGTTGGCGAGCTGCACTGCGTGGACGCCAGCGAGTCGGCGCTGGCGGTGGCCCGCCGGCAACTGGCGAACCAGCCCAACTGCGTGTTCCATCACACGTCGGTGTCGGCGTTGCCGTTTGCGCCTGGCAGCATGGACTTCGGTTACAGCCTGGGCGTGCTGCACCACACGCCCGATCCAGCAGACGGCCTTCGCTCGTGCGTCTCGGCGCTGAAGCCGGAGGCGCCGTTTCTGGTCTACCTCTATTACCGCTTCGACAACCGGCCCGCGTGGTTCCGCGCGCTCTGGGGCGCGTCCGATATCGCGCGGCGGGTCGTGTCGCGTCTGCCGTCGCGCGTGCGGTTCGTCGTCACCGACGCGGTGGCGGCCGTAGTCTACTGGCCGCTGGCGCGCACGGCGGCGGTGCTCGAGCGGCTGGGCGTGAACGTGGAGGCGTTTCCGTTGTCGTACTACCGCGACCGCAGCTTCTATGTGATGCGCAACGACGCCCTCGACCGGCTCGGGACGCAGCTCGAGCGTCGCTTCACTCGCGTCGAGATCCAGGCCATGATGGAAGCGGCGGGCCTCGAGCGCGTCACGTTCAGTCCAGACGTGCCCTACTGGTGTGCGATTGGATTCAAGCGGGCCTCATAACGATGTGCGGTCTCGCCGGATTCTGGCATCCCGACGCGTCCTCTGCGGAAGCGGTGCTTCACGACACGGTCGGCCGCATGGCCGACGCGATCGCACACCGCGGGCCTGACGACTGCGGGACCTGGGCCGATGCCGATGCCGGAGTGGCGCTAGGCTTCCGCCGTCTCGCCATCCTCGACCTGTCGCCCACTGGCCATCAGCCGATGCTGTCGCCGGATGGCCGCTACGTCGTGGTCTTCAACGGCGAGATCTACAACTACCAGGACTTGCGCACCGAACTCGAAGGCCATGGCGCCCGGTTCCGCGGCACGTCCGACACCGAAGTGATGCTGGCAGGCATCGTCCGGTGGGGCGCCGCCGCCACGATCGCGCGCCTGTGGGGCATGTTCGCGATCGCGC
Organism: Acidobacteriota bacterium; assembly: GCA_031376505.1. GTDB lineage: Bacteria > Acidobacteriota > Vicinamibacteria > Vicinamibacterales > UBA2999 > CADEFD01. The sequence continues at coordinate 379 of JANMDX010000316.1, read as the reverse complement.
TCTGGGACCGCCACGAACGCACGCTGTGGATTGCGCGCGACCGGCTCGGCAAGAAGCCGCTCTACTACGGCTGGTCGGACGGCACGTTCCTGTTCGGGTCGGAGCTCAAGGCGCTTCGGGCGCATCCCGCCTGCCCCTCCCGCGTGTCGGCCCAGGCGCTCGCGTCATACCTGCGCTTTGCCTACGTACCCAGTCCGCACTGCATCTACGACGGACTGCACAAGCTGATCCCCGGGGCGTACGCCGTGATCCGCCAGGGGCAGGCGCCGCAGGTCACGCGGTACTGGGATGCGCGGACGGTGGCCCTGGAGGGCGCCGCCCACCAGTCCAGGCTCGATGATGCCGCCGCCGTCGCCGAACTCGACGAGCTACTGAGGGA
>JANMDX010000277.1:0-38696 GCA_031376505.1 Acidobacteriota bacterium | reverse complement strand
GGTGCGCATCACCGGCCAACGGTGCGACGACCGCTACCGGCTGGTCGTGGCCGACGAGGGGCCAGGCATGCCGGAGACGGTCGTCGACCGCTGCCTCGAGCCGTTCTTCACGACCAAGACGCGTGGCACAGGTCTGGGGTTACCGATTGCCAAGCGGGTGATCGACGAACATGGGGGCTCGCTCGCGGTTGCCAGCGCGCCCGGCGCCGGCACGCGCGTGACGCTCGACTTGCCACTCGACGACGTGCCGAGCCCGGCGAAATAGCACCCGCCCGCGGAGGCCTCCGCACTGGCGTCGTCCGTTCGCGCCACGAGCGGCGATCTGCCAACGGAATGCCGCGGTCGCCGTGGCACGCGTTTCGCTTTTTGTCGGAAGGGGCTCCCGTGACCGGGCACCTCAGCAAATGGGAGGAGGCAACCGATGGCTTACGCGATCGCAGGTTCAGGGCAGGCCGACCCGGGACTTGGTGCCATGCTCATGGCGGTGAGACGCGAATATGACGAGATGCCGGGGCTGGTGTTGACCGCCGACCAAGCGCGGCGCCTCTGGTCGCTCGAGCCGCGCACGTGTTCGACCGTCTTGGCCCAGCTCGTCGAATTGGGCTATCTCTGCCAGACCGAATCAGGCCAGTACGTGCGGCCGAGCGCAGCCTGACGCCGCGACGGCCGCGAAGACCTGACCCGGTTGTCACCGCGCCCTTGTGGACCTCGCGTTCCCTTGCGGCACGGCGCCGTGGCCGCGGGTTGACGCGGGCGGCAAGCCACCGGGCGGGGAATTCCTCGGCCGCGAGTCAAGACACGGGCGTCGAGAGCAGCAGACCCACAACGACGGCCACGCCCACAGAGATGCCCCAGCCGAGCAGGGCCAACGCGACGGCCCGCGCCGTCGTGCTGAAGTCGAGCGCCTGGCGGACCCCGATGGTCATCGCCACCACCATCCAGATCGACGTGACCGGCAGGACGAACCAGCGGGTGCCGCCGAACACTTCGAACGCGCGGAACATGCCGGGCGCCGCCGCGAACCCCAGCGTGCGCAGCACCTGGCCCAGGTCGGCCCGCGTGGTGGGCTCGGGCATCACGCGCGTGCCCAGGTAGTAGATGAGCGCGGCCCAGGTCGCCCAGGCGACGAGCGAGGCCGCCGTGCCGTAGATGATGGCCTGCGGGGCAGCATCGCCGATGCCGGCGTTGCCAATACCAGCGCCGATGCTGGCGAGCACCACGACCAGCATGGCCTGGCGCGTCGCCGAGCGGTCGGCTTCGACGTCCTCGAAGGTCGCCGCGTCGAGGCCAAGCGCACCGAGAATCCGGCGGATGAACGTGGTCATGGTGTCAGCACTCCGGGTGGAGACGTTCGCTAGCGACGGCAGGAGTCGCTCCACCTTGCGAACGCGCACTTTCATAGTGCCCCCCGTGATCCGTCTCGCAAAGGGCGTACCGGCGGCGAGGGCGACTGCGCCTCCCACTCCACAAGGGCGCACGCCGTGGCGGCGGTCGGCATGGGCCGGACATTTCCGCCATTCGAGGAAAAACCGGCGGCCTGCCTCGAGGCAATGGACGCGCGGCGCCCGTGCCGCCGCCACGCGCGTTTGGCACTCCAGTTGCTCCTGGAACCCACAGGTCCGCGCCAGTGACGGAGGGCGATCCGCCCGGAGGAGGGCATCGTGCGTAGCGACAAGCCGTACACCAATGTCACGTTCACCAAGCGCGTCGACCACGAGGCCGGGCGCCACCGTCCGCCGAAGGCGCCGACTGAGCCGCGGGTCTGCGTGTCGTGCGGCGCCGTCTACGAGCACCGGCGCTAGGTCACTGCCGCCCAGGCGGCCCGCCGGGGCGTGGCTGTGGCGGGCCAGGATGCTCCCGCGCCGGTCCGCTGTCCCGCGTGCCGGATCATCGCGCACGGCAGCCCGGCTGGCATGCTGGTCGTCGACGGCGATTTTGCTGATGCGCACGCCGACGAGGTACAGCGGCTCCTGGACCGCGAGTCGGCGCGCGCGGCCGAGGACAACCCGCTCGGCCGGATCATCGATCGGCGGCGCGACGCCGACGGGCGCCTGGTCGTCTCGACGACGACCGAGCACCTGGCCGAGCGCCTGGGACACGCGCTCGAGAAGGCGTTCACGGGGCGCGTGCGATTCGACTTCTCCCACGAGAACAGGTTCGCGCGGGTCTACTGGCACCGCGACTGAGCGCTCACCAGTACACGAGCGCCGCGGCCAGGACCGCGGCCATCGTGGTCAGGGCAACGCCCGCGACGGCCCTGAACGCCCCACGTCCGAGCACGAGCGCGACAATCGCCTTGAGTACGGTGTTGGCCAGCACGCCCACGGCGATGGCCCGGGCCGCCGCGTCGAGACCCGAGCGGGCCGCCGTGCCTCGCGCCATCGTCACCGTCAGCGCGTCCACGTCGGTGAGGCCGAGTGCCGCGGCAGAGGCAAAGAGTCCGGCTTGGCCGAACCAGGTCTGCGCGGCGTCCACGCCGTAGAGCACCGCCTGGAACAGCACCGCCATCTGCAGCGCCGCACGAACCCGCAACGGATTGGTCGAGGCCGGCTGCGAGGGGGTCGTGCCGGCCGTGCGCCGCAGGCCCCACGCGGTGACCGCGGTCGCGATGGCCATGGGCGCCAGGAGCCACGGCAGCAACCCGAGAGCCAGCGGCGGGTTCAACACCGCGGTGGCGGTGAGCACCCGAGGGAAAAGCACCAGATTGGCCGCGACGGCACCGACGCCGAGCGGGCGGGCGAGCGAGGCGTCGTCGCGACTGCCGCGGGCGAAGGTGAGCGTGACGTTGGTGGACGACACCAGGCCACCGATCGCGCCCGCCGCCGTGAGCCCATGCCGGGCCCCGAAGGTCTTGCGCGCGATATGCCCAGCAAAGCTCAGGCCGCTGAAGAACAACACCAAGGCCCAGAGCTCCCTCGGGCGCACGCCGATGCCCGGCCCGAATGGCCCCGGAGGCACGAGTGGGAGCACGACCAGGGCCATGGCGGCAAAGCGAATGCCCGCGCGGAGATCGCCGGCGTCGATACGCGCCACGAGCGCGTGCAGGCGCGACTTCTCGACCAGCAGCAGTCCGGTCGTGGCCGTCAAACCGCTCGCCAACGCGATGTTGCCGGTGCCGGCCAGCAGCCCGGCGGCGAGCACCACGAGGGCCGCGGTCTCGGTCGTGCCGTCGATGTCGGTGCGGCTGGCGGCCGCATAGGCCGCTACGACGAGTCCCACCGCGCCGGCCACGAGCGCCGCCGCCACGAGCGGCGCCCCGGCCAGTACCTGACCGGCAATGCCGCCAAGCAGCCCCAGCAACGTGAAAGTACGGATCCCGCCAAAGCGCGCGCGCGGCCCGTCGGCGTGTCCCGACCACTGCCGCTCGAGACCGACCACGGCGCCGCCGAGCGCGGCAATCGCGAGCGGCACGATGTCGGCGATCGTCATCACGACGGGTCGCCCTTCACGTCGTAGCGTTCGCGGATCGCCGCCACGACGGCGCCGCCCGGATCGGCAGACGTGCCCACGGTGTGCGCGGCCTCGATGTCCGTGACGGCGCGCGCGAGCGTCTCGTCGCGGAACACGTCGGCCAGCCACCGCGAGAAGTCGTGACGCCGCAGGTGATCGTCGAGCGCGGCGGCGTCGAGCTGTTCGACGATCGAGACAAAACCGGCGAGCGACACGGCCGAGGGCGATCCCGGCGCCTCGGTGAACACGAACTGCTGCCGGCGGGGCACGGGCAGGTCGGCGTACTTGTGCCGGTGGCGCACGTGCGGCGTGATGCGCGGAGCCACCTTGAAGCGCACGAACGCGCCGTCGGCTTCCATCGCGGTCGGGAAGAGCACGGCTTCCGACGTGCTGAGCGTGGCGAGCAGCGACGCGAGGCGCGCGCGGTCGGGCCCCGGGGCGCAGCAGCGGCCGAGTGCCTCGGCCTCACGCGGGTCGGTCTCGCGCGTGGCGATGACGACGCCGAGCTGCGCCATGAGGTCGTCGCTCAGGTCGGATGGACGGTAGGTCACAAAGGTGTAGCCGCCTCGCGCCACGTCGCGCACCACGTCGGGATTGGGATCGCGCAGAAAGTAGTGTGCCTCATCCACGACTACCCGGTGCGGCAGGCCGCGCTGCTCGCGCAGGGCCGCCACTGCCGGCAGCAGGGACCCCATGCACTCCAGCTTGGTGGCGTGGGTGAGGTGGGACAGGTCGATCACGAGTGAGCCATCGGCAAATCGGAACGCCCGCTCGATGTCGGCGGGCGCCGGCGTGTGGTCCTCGCCGATCACGCGCGTGCCGGGCAGCGCCTCGAGCGTGCGGTAGTCGCCTTCGGGATCCACGACCGCCACGCAGTAGCGCGCCAGCATGAGCTGCTCGGTCAGCAGGCCCGCCACCCACGACTTCCCTGACCGCGGATCGCCGCTTACGAGGACGTTGCGGTCGCGGATGGCCAGCGTGACCGGACGCCCCTCGGCGGTCTGGCCAAGCAGCACTCGGCGGCGGCCGTTGGCCGCTGGCAGTTGCCGGTCGATGGCAAGCGATCGCAGGAACTCCGCCACGTCGGCCGGCCCGGTGCCTTCGAGCACGAGGTCGGCAGCGCGGCACAGCGCCGCCGAGCCCCACCGTACCGCCACGCCGACCTCGGCAGCGGCCAGCAGCGCATGGTCGTTTTCGGCGTCGCCGATCGCCAGCGTGTTGTGGATCGACAGGCGCAGCGCCGTCAAGGCCTCGCGCAGGCCGGTGGCCTTGCTGACCGCCTGAGGCAACACCATCAGGCGCGAGCGGTTGAAGGCCAGCACGAGCGGCAGTTCCAGGGCGCGAATCACCTCGAGCACCACCGGTGCGGCACCGGCGCTGGTCTCCACGACGCACTCCCCGGACGCCAGGGTCACGCCGCGCTCCCGCAGCGCCGCGGTGAAGCCTGGCTCGGGCGCGTCGTGCAAACGCAGGGTACGGCCGCTGTGGGGGAACGACAGGACGGCGCCGTTCTCGGCCACGACCGCGTGCGCGAAGTCGAGGTCGCCGGCCACGTGGCGCAGGTCGCTCAGCACCCGGCCCGTGACCAGCACCACCGTGACGCCGGCGTGACGAAGGTCCCTGAGCGCGTGTCGCACCTCCGGCTGACAGACGCCGTGGTCGGCGATGGTGCCGTCGTAGTCGATGGCGAGCACGTCGAACCGCATGGATGCTGAACAGGGCAGCGCAAGTCAGATGCCAGCCGCCGGTGGCGGATCGCCGGCACAACCGGGAGGCCGGCGCCGGGGCGCTGCGAATTTCTCCGCGGTGTTCGGGAGCACGCCGGGAATTGAGCCCGTCGAGCGGTTGCCCGGCACGGTAAGATGGGCGCGGTATCGTCAGGCTCGGCCGTTGCCATCCGACCGCATGTGTGGCTACCAGGAGACAAACCCGTGACGCGATTCTCGAAATGGCTGCTCGTGCTCGCCTTGGCCTCGTGTGCCGCCGCCCCCGGTGCCGTCCACGCGCAGGTAGGCGCTCCGGCCCCGGCGGCTGGCGCACCCCAGAACGTGATTGCCGACGTGCGCGCGGCGATCGCCAAGGGCGATTTTGCCGGCGGCGAGCAGACCCTTGCGGTGTACCGCACGTCTCGCGGCACGACTCCTGAGGCGCTCGAGGCGCTGTCCTGGCTGGGGCGCGGCGCGCTGGCGGCCAAGCAGCTCGACAAGGCCGAGGACTACGCGCTGCAGACCTACGATCTGTGCGTCGAAGCGCTCAAGACGCGGAAGATGGACGACGAGCCCAGACTGCCGATCGCCATGGGCGCGGCCATCGAGGTGCGGGCCAATGTCCACGCGCAACGGGGCGCGTTGGCCGACGCGGTGCACCTGCTGCAAGAGGAGCTGGCGACCTACCGCGCCACCTCGATCCGCATGCGCCTGCAGAAGAACATCAACGTGCTGTCGCTTGAAGGCAAGGCCGCGCCGACGCTCGAGCTTGCCGAGTACCTGGGTCCCAGGCCCGTGTCGCTTGCGGCGCTCAAGGGGAAGCCGGTCATCGTGTTTTTCTGGGCGCACTGGTGTCCCGACTGCAAGGCCATGAGCGGGGCATTGGAGAAGCTGCTGGCCTCCTATCGCAGCCAGGGGCTCACGGTGGTGTCGCCGACCCAGCGCTACGGTTACGTCGCCTCGCGCAAGGCCGCGCCGCCGAACGAGGAAACGCCCTATATCGAACGCACCCGCGACGAGTTCTATGGGTGGATGGCGAAGGAATCCGTGCCGGTGAGCGACGAGAACTTCAAGAGCTACGGCGCCAGCACGACGCCCACTGTTGTGCTGATCGATCGCGCCGGGATCGTGCGCCTCTATCATCCCGGCCAGATGACGCTCGATGAACTCGAGCCGCTGGTGAAGGCGCTCGTGGCGGGCAAGGCCACCAACGTGGCGGCTCGCGACTGAGGCGGGCAGGGGCTACCGTTTCCGGCGCTTGAAGGCAAGCCCGGACCATGTGGCATCGATGCTGCACACCTTGAAGTCCACGAAGCCTGCCGCAAGGCCGGCTTCGCGCACCACGTTGCCGTCCACGTCGGTGGTCGTCCCCGAGGTCTTCTTGGGCCATGCCAGCCACGCGACCTGAGTGGTGACGAGCGTCGTCAGGCGGTCGAGCGCCATCGCCACTTCGCGACGGCTCCTCACGAACCAGATGAAGCGCTGCGCGTCAGGGCTCGCATGGGCGGTGAGGCGCGTTCCCGCGGGTAACGGCGCGAGCAGCGCCGGCAAGTCCTTGGGCGCGCCCACGGCCGCCACGCGTTCGCCCGCGGCGATGCCGAGTTTCTGAGCGAGCGAGCGACCGGCATAGAGCGCGTCGGGTGGCACGACCGGGGCCCGTGGCGCCAGGCGAAGCGCGCGTGGCAAGGCCGTCTTCACGCGTCCCCAGGTCGTGAAGACGGCATCGGGCAGGAGCTGTCGCAACCGCGCAATGGCCTCGGCATCGCCGCCGGCAAAGACAATCGGGATCTGCCTGGTGGCCGGGCTGGTGCGCAAGGCCATGGCCACCTCACGGCCGTGCGAGGGGCGGCGTGAGAGGTCGATCAGGAAGGCCGCAGGCGCGCTGGCCCGCAGCGCGCGCATGAGCGGAGTGCCGGTCACCCCGGGCAGAAACGTAGCGTCGTGACCCAGGGTGGTGAGTGACGCGCACCGGGCCCGGCCATCCGCCGGATCCCAGTGCACGAGGTGAACACGGGCCATCCGCCTGGCGGCTAGGTCAGGGTAGCGCTGAGGGTCATCTCGGTCGCCCCGAGCGCGCGCGACACGATGCAGCCGGTCTTGGTGCTGGCGGCGTGTTCCTGGAAGGTGGTCTGGTCCACGCCGGGCACCGACGCCACGCACACCAGGTCGATGCGGGTGATGAGAAAGCCCTTGTCGTCCTTACCCAGGTGCACGTTGGCGGTCGTCTTCACCGACGTGGCTGGGAACCCGGCCTTCGCCAGCGAGTTGGCCAGCGCCATGGCAAAGCAACTGGCGTGCGCCGCGCCGAGCAGTTCCTCCGGGTTGGCCCCAACCTGCTCTCCAAAGCGGGTCGCAAACGAGTAGTCGCCTTCGTAGGCCCCGCTGCCAAGCGCCACGCGCCCGCTGCCGCCCATCAAATCGCCCTTCCACTCCGCCGTCGCCGTACGTGCCATCACTGCTCCTTGGAAGTCGCGCGCATCAGATTGGTCGTGCGGCGCGCGAGCAGGGCTAGCGTAGCACGGGCCCTGGATGGGCCTAGCGTGGGGGCGCCGGAGGCAGGTCGCGGATGATGAAGAGCTTCTCGCCGGGTTTGATGAGGCCCAGATCCCTGCGCGCCAGCTCCTCGATGGTCGCCGGGTCTTCCCGGTACCGCCGCGCCTGTTCGAGCATGCGCTGGTTTTCGACGCGGGCGGCCTGCACCGCCTGTTCGAGCGCGTGCAGTTCGTGCCTCGTGCGCACGAGCGCGAGCACCCCTTTCTCGCCCACGATCGAGTCAATCACCACCACGGTCGTCAGCACCACCAGCCCGTAGCGGAGCACGCGACGGCCGAGCGGGGTGCCGCCGGAGGCGGTTGCGCTGGCGGGGTCGCTGGTGGGTGTCTCGGCCATGAGTCGATGTCAGAATAACGGGTTGACGCTCGAAGTACAAGCGCTTTGTATCGTGACCGCGACCAAAGTACAAGAATATTCCCGAGAGTACAAGTGGAAAATGCGTCTGCTGTCTGTCTGGTGCTCACGACCTGGCCCGCGGGCGCGGCCGTCGAGCCCTTTGCGCGCGCCCTGGTCGAGACCCGCGTGGCCGCCTGTGTCCACATCTTCGAGTCTGGCCGGTCGTTCTACCGGTGGCAGGGAGCCGTCGAAGAGGCCGCCGAACGGCAGCTCGTGATCAAGACCACACGGAACCGGCTGCCCGCGCTCGAGGCGCGGTTGCGGCAGGCGCATCCCTACGCCGTCCCCGAGTGGATCGTCTGGGACGCGGAGACCAGCCCCGCCTACGGCGCCTGGATCCACGACAGCATCCTGCCCGCCGAGGACACCGACGACGCTTAGACTAGTCGAGCGCCTGCGCCAAGTCGTCGGTGAGGTCGTGAATGTCTTCGATCCCGACCGAGATCCGGATGAGACCGTCGGTGATGCCGAGGGCGGCGCGGCGCTCCACGGGCACCGAGGCGTGGGTCATCATCGCCGGATGCGAGACCAGCGTCTCCACGCCACCCAGGCTCTCGGCCAGAGCCATGAGGCGGAAGCGTTCCAGGACCTCGCGGGCGCGGTCGAGCGAGCCGACATCAAACGACACGAGCCCGCCGTAGCCCTTCATCTGCCTGGCCGCCAGGGCGTGGTGAGGGTGCGAGGGCAGACCCGGGTAAATCGTGCGGGTCACGCGACGGTGTGCGGCCAGGTACTCGGCGATGCGCATCGTGTTCTCGTTGGTGCGCTCCATGCGGATGGGCAGCGTCTTGGTGCCGCGCAGCACCAGCCACGCGTCCATCGGACCCAGGATGGCGCCCGCGGCGTTCTGCACGAAGCGCATCCAGTCCACGTCGTCGTCGTGTTTCACGATCACCACGCCGCCTACGCTGTCGCTGTGGCCGTTCAGGAACTTCGTGGTCGAGTGCAGCACGATATCCGCGCCGACGTCGAGCGGGCGCTGCACGTACGGGCTTGCAAACGTGTTGTCGACCACGATCCGCACGCCGTGCCGGTGGGCGATCTCGCTGGCAGCCGCCAGGTCGGTGATCGACAGCATGGGGTTGGTGGGCGATTCCACGAACAGATACTTGGTCTTGTCGGTGAAGGCCGGCGCGATCGCGTCGAGGTTCGACGTGTCGACATAGCTGAAGTCGAGACCGAACTTCCGGCGCACGCGCTCGAACAGACGGTAGGTGCCCCCGTAGGTGTTGTCGCTCACGACCACGTGGTCGCCCGACTGCAGGCGCGTGAGTACGGTGTCGATGGCGGCCATGCCAGAGGCAAACGCGAATCCGGCGGTGCCGTGTTCGATGGCAGCGACGTTGGCCTCGAGCGCCATCCGCGTGGGATTCTGGGTGCGGCCGTACTCGAAGCCCTTGTGCTGCCCAAGGCCGTCCTGCACGTACGTCGACGTCTGGTAGATGGGGGTGATGATGGCGCCGGTAGAAGGATCGGGCACCTGGCCGGCGTGGATGCAGACCGTGGCGAAGCGAGCGGAGTCGGGAAGTTTCACAGCCCCGACACGTTACTCTGATATCATTCCGCGAGGCAATCGGTTGCGCGACGCGCGTCTCGTGCCGCGCTCCTCCTGATGCCGCCACTTCCTGCCGCCCGCTCGATGCTGACAGGGGACACGCTGACGCCCGCGGGCGTAGCGCGCCGCTGGCTCGTCACGTCGTGGCCCGGGCGCATCCTGCTCGTTGGCCTCGTCCTCAAGGCGGTCGAGCGTGCCGGCACCGCCGCTTCGACCCTTCCGCGGCCGTCCTTTCTTGACGCCATCGACACGGTTGGCACGCTGGCGCTGGTGCTTGGCACCGGCTATCTCGTCGCGCGGGCCCTGGTGTGGACGCGCCGGCGCCTCCTCTGGCGCGTGCGCCGCAAGCTCATCCTGTCGTACGTCTTTGTCGGGCTCGTACCGAGTCTGCTCATCGTCACGTTCTTCCTGCTGGCCGGCCTCCTGCTCTTCCGCAATGTGGCCAGCTACCTCGTGCAGACGCGACTTGACGCACAGGCCGAGCAGGCGCGGTTCCTCGCGCAGACGGCGCTGCTCGATGTGCAACGCGCGGCCACTCCCGAGGCCGTGCGCGACACCCTCGAGCGATTGCAGGCCAACGGCGCAGCCCGCTATCCGTCCCTGTCGATCGCGCTCGTGCCCGCCCATGACGTGACGTGTCCGCCAGCCCTGCGCGCGCCCAACGCCGGCCGCACTCCACCGGTCGTGCTGCCGGCCGCGGCGGGGGCGTGGGCGCACGTGCCAGCGCCGACGACGCTGCCCGCGTGGGTCACCTGCGACGGGGTTGCCCGCGTGGTCGCGTATGACGCGGCCAGCGACGAGGACCGGGCCGCTGGCGATACCGACCTGCGTCTCGTCGCGCGTGCCGTGGCGCTACCGGCCACGCGCGCCCCGGGTTGGGCGGTGGTGCTCGACCTGCCGATCTCGACGGTGGTCGAGCAGCGGCTGCTCGACGAGACGGGCATTCAGCTCGGCCGCATCAGCGACGTGCGCACCGACGATGCCGTGCGGGTCGCGGCCCGCGGGCGCGCCCTCGATGCGCGGCCCGCCGCGCCCCAGGCTGAGGGCCTGATCAACCAGCTGTTGCGTCGCTGGGTCGTGGTCGTCGAGCCGCTCGACTGGGAGTCGGGCAAGGCCAGCAACGTGAGTGTGGAGCTGTCGCTGCACCTGGTGCAGATCTATCAGCGGCTCGCCACCAAGTCGCCGCTCGGCGGATTCATGAGCAACGTGCTGCTGCTCGTGCTGCTCGTCGTGGGCGCGCTCTTTCTGCTGATCCAGGCGGTCGCGCTCGTGCTCGGGTTGACGCTGGCCCGTCAGATCACGGGCGCGGTGCACGATCTCTTCACGGGCACCGAGCACCTGCGCAACCGCGATTTCACCCATGTGATTCCGGTCCGCGCGCGCGATCAGCTGGGCGAACTCGCCGACTCGTTCAACCTCATGACCGGCGAAGTCACGCGGCTGCTCCTCGACGTGGCCAAGAAGGAACGTCTCGAGCAGGAGTTCGCCACGGCGCGCGAGATCCAGATGAAGCTGCTGCCACAGGGGCCGCTCACTGTCCCCGGGCTGGGCGTGTCGGCCTACTGCGAACCGGCGCGCGAAGTGGGCGGAGACTACTACGACTGCTTCCCGGTCGACGACGACGTGTTCGGCTTCCTCATTGCCGACGTCTCGGGCAAAGGCGTGGGGGCGGGCCTCTACATGGCGCAGCTCAAGGGGCTGGTGCTCTCTCTCGCGCGGCAGCATCGCTCGCCGCGAGACCTGCTCATCGCCGTGAACCGCGTGCTCGTCGATCACCTCGACGGCCGCAGCTTTATCACGATGAGCTACGTGGTCATGGACCTGCGGCGCCAGGTGATGACCTACGCCCGCGCCGGTCACTGTCCCCTCATCGTGGCGCCTGCCGCGCGTGGCGGCGTCCGCCCGCCGATCAAGGTGCTCGCGCCCGATGGTCTGGTTGTCGGGCTCACGCTCGACGACGGCACGTTATTCGAGTCGCTGCTCGAGGAGGTGACCGTGCCGCTGACCCCCGGCGACCTCTTCGTGCTCTTCACCGACGGCATGAGCGAGATGATGAATCCTGCCCACGACTGTTTTGGCGAAGCGCGACTCGGCGAAATCGCCGGCGAGCACCGCGACATGCCGCTCGACGAACTGGCCGACCGTCTGGTGACGGAAGTGCGGGCGTTTGGCGCCGGTGCTGGACAGCACGACGACATGACCATGCTGCTGCTGCGGGTCGAGACGTTGCCCCCGGTCACGGCGGTCGCTCCTGGCGGCCGGTCAGAGATGGACGCATGATGAGTGAGCGCGACGTGATCTTCAGCACGCGGTCCGACATCGAGGCCACGGTCGTGCAGGGACTGCTCACGAGTCAAGGCCTCGATCCTGTGCGCCTGGCGGGGCCGCCGTCGAACGTGTTCGCGTTTGCCGTGACGCCGCTCGGCGTGATCCAGATCGCGGTGCCGCGCGACCAGCGCGACGAGGCGCGCCGGGTGCTGCTCACGCACGGCGATGCCGGCGGCGGCGGGCTCATCGTGCCGCTGGCGAGTCAGTTCGACGCGATCGAGACGCGTCTGGGCTACCACTTCGAGGACCGCGGACTGCTCGAGCATGCCCTGACCCACAGGTCGCGCGCGGCGGAGGACCCGAGCGGGGGCGTGGTCGACAACGAGTCGCTCGAGTTCCTCGGCGACGCCGTGCTGGGGTTCATCGTCGCCGACCTGCTCTATCGCGAGTTCCCGGGATTCTCTGAGGGGCCGAAATCCAAGGCGAAGGCCGCGCTGGTCTCCACGGCGACGCTGGCAGAACTGAGCCGCACGCTCGAGCTCGGCGGCGATCTGCTGCTCGGCAGGGGCGAGGCGAAGACGGGCGGGCGCGCCAAGCCGGCGCTGCTGGCCGACGTCTTCGAGGCGGTGGTGGCGGCCATCTACCTGGACGGCGGGATCGAAGCCGCGCGGACGTTTGTCGAGGACCAGCTGCGCCCGCTCGTGGCCAGCGTGCGGGCATCGAGTTCGTTCGGTCGCGACCACAAGTCGTCGCTGCAGGAGACCCTGCAGTCGCAGGGCCGCGCGCTGCCGGTCTACCGCGTGGCCGCGGAATCGGGCCCCGACCACGACAAGCGTTTCGACGTCGACGCGGTCGTCGACGGCACCGTGCTGGCGACCGGGTCGGGGAAGACGAAGAAAGAGGCGGAACAGGAAGCGGCTCGCCTCGCGCTCGTCGCGCTCGAGGGACGGCCCTAGTCGCTAGCCGCTAGCCGCTAGTCGATCTCGATGATGCCCCAGGGTTTGCGTTCGCTCGCGCCCGCGGCCACCATCGTCGGTTCGGGGCGGGGCAACCGCGCCAGTGCGTAGGCCTGCACTTCGCGCGCGACGTCGTCGACGCCGGGGGGCATGGGGCGCGCGTGCAGACGCACCCAGAGCCGCAGCACGGGATCGGCGAAGCTGTAGCGCTTCTGCCGCGCCACGACGAGGTCCACGTCTTCGAGCCACGACAGATAGTCTTTCGTGGACCCGGGCGTGCGGCGCAGGCGATGCGAGATCTCGGTCAACGTGAGCGGCTCGTCTTCCGCCAGAATCTCGAGGATCGCCTTGAGCGCGCCGTAGCCGCGCGCGCGATGCAGCCGGATCTCGTAGCGGTAGCCACACCACGCCGTGAGCCCGCCGTCGGAGGTCAACAGCGCCGTCATGGCGCTGATCGGGTCGCCACCGCGCTGGCTCATCGCTGCGGCCGTGTCGCCCAGGGCGCGCACGTAGGCCGCACGCCCATCTGACAGCGCGTGGACCGCCGCTGCCAGGTCGTCGCGATCGGCGGCCGACATGGCGTCGCCCGGCGGCAGCATGGCCGCCACATCGGCCACGGCCAAGGGCGGCAAGTGGATGACCTCGAAGCGGGCGGCCGCCTCGCGCAGCACGCGGTGCGCCCGCGCGACGTACCGGCTCGAGCACACGAAGCGATTGGGACTATCGGCCACCGCCTGCACGAGCTCGCGCAGGACCTGGCGCAGTCCTGGGAAGTTCTCAAACGTCCGCAGCTCGAGCACCTCGTCGAGCAGGAAGGTGGCCGGCTGGCCGTCTGGTGTCCGGGCGCGCTGAAAGAACGCGAGGGTGCGGTCGAAGGCATCACGCGCGCTCGATGGCGTGGTGGACTCGCCGACGGCCACGCCCGGATCCACAAACGGAGAACTCGCGAGCACGGCGTGGTGGAAGCGCTCCGGCGTGCTCGCGGCCCGCTCCACGTCCACGTACTGACAACTGGCACGCCCCAGCCGGTCGGCCAGGCCATGCAGGAGCGTGGTGCGCCCGGTGCCGCAACCGCCAAGCACCACCGGCACGCGCGACGGGGCCGCGTCGAGCGATGCCACCACGCGACGTTCGAGTCCGGCGTGCGGCGCCATCATGCGCGCGCTCCAACCGCACGCGTGCGTGCGGAGCCGAGCGAGACCGGCCGTGACGTCGGGGCGATGTGGTCAGTGGGCATGTGAGCAGCCGGTGCGTCGCTGTCGCGCGCGCGAATGTAGAAGCTAAGCACCTTGACCGGCCTTGTCAACGTGAAACTATTTTCAGAAATAGTTGACAAGGCGATGGCATGCGGACCTGCCGATGCGCGTGCGCCGATCGTCGCGCCACGCTCGCCCTCGGCATCTGGTAATTCGTTGATCGCCTGCACTATCCTGAGGTGCCCGGCGGCTCGGCGGCGCGCGTGCCTGTTCGAGTTCGGCCGCGACGGACATCTGTTCATGAACATTGCAGTGTTGGGCGCCCAGTGGGGCGACGAAGGCAAAGGCAAGATCGTCGATCTGCTGACGCCGCATTTCTCGGTGGTCGGCCGCTACCAGGGCGGGCACAACGCGGGGCACACCGTCTACGTACGGGGGCAGAAGTTCGTGCTGCACCTCATCCCCTCCGGCATCCTGCATCCGGGTGTCTCGTGCCTCATCGGCAACGGCGTGGTCGTGGATCCCGCGGCGCTCTTTGCCGAGGTCGACGAGCTGGCCGGCTGGGGGATCGACGTCGAGGGCCGGCTCTTCATCAGCGATCGCGCCCATCTGATCCTGCCGTACCACCGCGAGCTCGACATCCTGAGCGAAGCGCGGCGGGGCGATCGTAAAATTGGCACCACCTCGCGCGGGATCGGTCCGGCCTACGAGGACAAGATCGGACGACGCGGCGTGCGCCTTGCCGACCTGGCCGACAGCGCCGGGCTGGCCGACGAGATCCGCGACAACGTGCAGGCGCGCAACCAGATCATCAAGGACTCGCACCTCGAGTGGCGGCAGGTCTATGAGACCCTGCTCGCGCAGGGCGAGCGACTGAAGCCCTGGGCCGTGGACGGCTCGCTGTTCCTGTCTCAGGCAATGGGCCAGGGACGGCGCGTGCTGTTCGAGGGCGCGCAGGGCACCATGCTCGACATCGACCACGGCACCTATCCCTATGTGACCTCGTCGAACGCGTCGATTGGCGGCGTATGCACTGGCCTGGGCGTGCCGCCACAAGCGATTGGCGGCGTGCTTGGCGTGGCCAAGGCGTATGCCACCAGAGTGGGCGAAGGCCCGTTTGTCACCGAGCTCCACGACGCGATGGGGGAGCGGCTGCGCGAGACCGGGCACGAGTACGGGGCCTCGACGGGCCGCCCGCGGCGCTGCGGCTGGTACGACGCGGTGGCCGTGCGCTATGCGGCGCGCGTGAATGGCATCGGCGCGCTGGCGCTGACGAAGCTCGACGTGCTCGATGGCCTCGACGAGATCCAGGTGGCGGTCGCGTATCGGATTGACGGACGCGAGGTCCGGGAGTTACCGGCCACGCTGCCCCCCGATGGCAGAGTGGTGCCGGTCTACGAGTCGTGGCCCGGGTGGACCACGCCGACCAAGGGCGCGACGTCGTATGCGGCGTTGCCGGCCGCGGCCCAGCGCTACATCGTGCGGCTCGAAGAGGTCAGCGGGGTACCGGTCGGGCTCGTGTCGACTGGGTCGGACCGCGACGAGACGATCATCCGCGACGATCGCCCGCTGGCCACCTGGCTGGCGTAGGGCGGATACGACGTGCGCCTCAGCCTGACGTTCTGCGGTGTTTCTCGCAGAAGAGGCTGAGCGCTTCGGCATTGGCGCCAGGGAAGTCGATGCCTGCGCGGTAACGCGTCGGCAGGTTCTTGGGCATCTCGAAGGACGCCCACACCACCGAGCCGAGGCACCGCACCACGCCGCGGCCGTCGGCAAACGACACCCGCACGCGTTGGTTCGGCTTGAGCGCGAACGGCGCCACGACCTGCGCGCCGAGGATCGACAAGTCGATGAGCTGCGCCGGGTCGCCGTCGATCAGCACTTCCACCCCGTCCGCGATGCGCACCCGCGGCGCGCGTCGCACGCCCTGCTGCAGCGCCTTGGGCGGCAACTCGGCATCTGGCGACGGTGGGCGCCGCACGCCCGACGGCCGCGGGCTGGCGTCGTGGGCCACGACGCGCACCTCGCATTCCGCCAGCGCCGGGTCATCCTTCACGCGGCCGATGAGCGCCGCGCCCCGCGACGTGCCCGAGAACTCGCGCTCGACTGCCACGATGCGCGGACGATGGCGAAAGATGTGTTCGAGTGCTTCGATGGCTTCGGCGTCGGTGAAGCTGTGCACCCGGCCACCAGTCTCGAACCTGGCGCGTAGTGTGGGGAGCGTGCGCTCCGGGCCAATGACGACAATAGTCGCGGACACGACAAGTGTCAGTGTATGGCACGTGGTAGCGGCGCGCAACGCGGCAGCGGCTGGTCGACGTGCGACGGCCGACCCGGCCGACTAGAATGGCAGGATGCCCCGCGAAGTCGCGCTCGAATGTCGGGCCGTCGTGAAGCGCTACGGTGCGGTACTGGCCGTCGATGGTCTGGACCTCGCCGTGATGCGCGGCGAGTGCTTCGGCCTGCTCGGCCCAAATGGCGCGGGCAAGACCACTACAATTGAAATGCTCGAAGGCCTGTTGACGCCCGACGCAGGCGTCGTCGAGGTGCTCGGACGGCGCTGGTCGGATGCGGCCAGAGACCTGCGCCCCCGGCTCGGCATCCAGCTGCAGGAGACGCAGCTTGCGGAGAAATTGTCGGTGACCGAGACGCTGCGGCTGTTCCGGTCGTTCTATCCGGCCGGCCCCTCGCCGCCGGACTTGCTGGCGCTGGTGGGCCTCGAGTCGAAGGCGGAGGCGCGCGTCGGCAAGCTGTCGGGCGGCCAGAAGCAGCGCCTGTCGGTGGCGTGCGCGCTCGCCGGCGCGCCCGACGTGCTGTTTCTCGATGAGCCCACAACCGGCCTCGACCCGCAGTCGCGTCTGCAGCTCTGGGACGTGCTCACGCGCTTCAAAGCGGGCGGCGGCACCATCCTGCTCACGACGCACTCCATGGACGAGGCGGCGACCCTCTGCGATCGCGTGGGTGTCGTGGACCGGGGGCGCCTCATCGCGCTCGGCACGCCCGCCGAGCTGATTGCGTCGCTCGGTACCGCACATCTCATCGAAGTACGGCTCAACGACGGCGCCGTAACGCCGCCCGCCGCGCGCTTCGAGCCGCTCCCTGGAGTGCGCGAGGCGCGCGTGAGTGACGGCCTCGTCACGCTCGGCAGCACCGCGATTCACGAGACGATTCCCGCCGTGCTGCGCGCGCTCGCCGAGGCAGGTGTGGCCGTGCGCGAGCTCACCACTCACAGCGCCACGCTCGAAGACGTCTTCGTGGCGCTTACCGGAAGGCATCTACGCGATGGCTGAATCGATGGGCCGGGCGCCGCTCTGGCCGGCGCTGCGCGAGCTCACCCTGGCGCGGATGCGCGAGTTCCTGCGCGAGCCAGAAGCCGTGTTCTGGGTGTTCGCGTTCCCGGTGATCATGACCTGCGCGCTCGGCGTGGCGTTCCGCACGCGAGTGGATGAGCCGGTGCTCGTGGGCATCGAGCGCACGGCTGCTGCTGCGGCCGGCGACGCAGCGACGGCCCGCGCCGCGCTGCAGCAGGCCAGTGGCTTCGAGGTGCGGGACATCGACCCGGACGGCGTGGAACGCGCCCTGCGAGAGGGCATCGTGCAGGTCGTGGTCACGCCGGGCACCGTGCCGATCTATCGCTTCGATCCGGCACGCGCCGAAAGCCGCCTGGCCCGCCTTGCCGTGGATGCCGCCCTGCAACGCGCCGCCGGCCGCACCGATGCCTTTGCGCCGCGCCAGGACGCGGTGCGGGCCGTCGGCTCGCGGTACATCGACTGGCTCGTGCCCGGCCTGCTCGGCATGAACATCATGGGCACGGGGATGTGGAGCACGAGCTTCGCCATCGTCACTGCGCGCACGCGCAAGCTGCTGAAGCGGCTCGTGGCCACGCCGATGCCGCGCTCCGCCTACCTGATGTCGCTCGTCGGCAGTCGGCTGATGTTCCTGGTGTCGGAAGCGACGGTGCTCGTGGCGTTTGGCTGGCTCGCTTTCGGGGTAGCGGTGCATGGCAGCATTGCGGCGCTGGCCGTGGTGTCGCTGCTCGGCGCTGTGACGTTTGGCGGCATCGCGCTGCTTGTGTCGAGCCGCGCCCAGACGGTGGAGGGCGTGTCGGGGTTGCTCAACCTGGTGATGGTGCCGATGTGGGTGTTCTCGGGGGTGTTCTTCTCGTCGGCGAACTTCCCCGAAGCGCTGCAGCCGTTCGTGCAGGCGCTGCCGCTGACCGCGCTCAACGACGCGTTGCGAGCGGTGATGAATGACGGCGAACCGCTCATCGCGATCTGGCGCGAACTGGCCGTGCTCACCGTGTGGGGCGGCGCGTCGTTCGCGCTCGCGCTCAAGCTCTTCCGCTGGACGTAGGGCTTAGCGGCGAGATTCCAGCGGCTAGCCGCGAGTGAGGCCGAGAGGACCTCCTCCGTGTTGGCCCGCGCCGCACTACAGCGCGATCCAACGCGCCGCGAGCCGCCAGCTGCTCGCCGCGAGTCTACGCGTCGTCGCGGGCGCTGGCCGTGTAGTAGTCGAGCAACGCTTTCTGCGAATCCACCGGCTCCGGGCCGGGCACGGCGCGCTCGTAGCGCCCGTTGGCCTTGAGCAGCCAGGCGCGCGCGGTGTCCTTCAGCAGGGTGCCGAGCACGACCTCTCTGAGGTGAGAGCGCAGATCGGGGTCCGTGATCGGAAGCAGGACTTCCACGCGGCGATCGAGATTACGTTCCATCAGGTCAGCACTGCCGATGAACAGCTCCGGCTCACCGCCATTCTCGAACGCGTAAAGCCGCGAGTGTTCGAGCAACCGGCCGACGATGGAGCGCACCCGGATGCGTTCGCTGAAGCCCGGCACGCCGGGCCGCAGGCAGCAGACGCCCCGCACGATGAGGTCGATGGGCACGCCGGCCTGCGACGCGCGATAGAGCAGCTTGATTGTGGCCAGGTCGGCCACGGCATTGTTCTTGATCACGATGCCAGCGGGCCGGCCTGCCTTGGCGTGATCCACCTCGCGCTCGACCAGCGCGCGGATGCCGGGACGCAGCCCCGACGGCGCCACCAGCAGCGCGCGGTAGCTGCGTTTGTTGGAGTACCCCGTGAGGGTGTTGAACACCTCGCTCACGTCGTCGACGATCGCTTCGTCGGCCGTGAAAAGGCCGATGTCGGTGTAGATCCGCGAGGTGACACGGTTGTAGTTGCCGGTTGCCAGATGCGCGTAGCGGCGGATGCCGCTGGTTTCCTTGCGCACGACCAGGCACAACTTGCAGTGCACTTTGATGTTCACGAGCCCGTACACCACGTGGATGCCGGCCGATTCCAGGCGCGTGGCCCACGCGATGTTGTTGCGCTCGTCGAACCGCGCCTTCAGCTCCACAAGAACGGCGACTTGCTTGCCTTGTTCGGCCGCCTGAATGAGCAGGTCGACCAGTGGCGAGTCGGCGCCGATGCGATAGAGCGTGATCTTGATGGCCACGACCAACGGATCGGCGATGGCCGCCTTCAGGAACGTCTCGACCGAGGTAAACGAATCAAACGGATGATGGACCAGGAAGTCCTGGTCGGCGATCTGCTCGAATACCTGATCGGCGTCGTCGGGTGCCCATAACGTTCGCGGATGGAAAACCGGATCCTTCAGCGTGGGACGGTGCAGGGCCGAGATCTGGTTCCAGTCGCCGAGCCCCATGCGCGCGCCGGTGCGCACGACCACGTCGTGATTCACCTCGAAGTTGTCGATCAGGATGTCGAGCACGCGGCGCGGCATGTCGGCTTCGACCTGCAGCAGCGACACGGCGCCGTAGCGGAGCTGCTTCAGCCCGCGGTCCACCGATTCCAACAGGTCGTCGGCTTCGTCTTCCTGGATCACGATGTCGGTATCACGGATGACGCGGAAGAGGTGCGCTCCTTCTACCTGCGTGCCGGGGAAGAGCGCGCTGATGTTGCGACGGATGATGTCGCCGAGGAACACGAAGGTCGTGCCCGCTGGCCGGCCGACGCCGGCAGGCAGCGGCACGAACCGGGGCAGCATGCCGGGCACCTTCACGCGGGCGAACTTCGGGCGGCCTCCGTGGCGCACGCGCACCGCGAGATTCATGCTGAGATTCGAGATGAACGGGAACGGGTGGCCCGGATCGAACGCCAGCGGCGTGAGCACGGGAAAGACTTGCGATTCGAAGTACCCAGTGACCCATTCGTCAATCGCCGGCGTGTAGTCGGCCTGGTCGAGGAAGTGGATGCCTTCGGCGGCCAGCTGCGGCCGAAGCTGTTCTGTCCAGCATCGGGCCTGCTCGGCCATCTGCTCGTTGGCGCGCGCCCGGATGACCGCCAGCTCTTCGTCGGTGCTGAGGCCGTCAATCGACGTGTCGTCGATGCCGGCGCGGAACTTCTTGAGCAGCGTGGCGACCCGCACCATGAAGAACTCGTCGAGATTCGTGGCCGAGATGGCCAGGAACTTCACGCGTTCCAGCAGCGGGTGGGAGGGGTCCGAGGCCTGCGCCAGCACCCGCCGGTTGAACTCGAGCCAGCTCAGCTCACGATTGATATAGAGCGCCGCATTGCCGAGGTCGTCGGGCGACAGTGACGCCCAATCGGCGATCTGGGCCTCGCCTTCGGTCGACTTGCGACGCCGGCCCGCCGGCTTGGCCGGCTCGTCAGCGACAGACGGACGCTCAGTTGAACGCGAAGCTTGGGGGCGCACCATGGCGTGACGCCCCCAGCATACCAAACGGCACCCGCGCGGGCCGCGGTGTAACAGCCGTGTAACTTACTGAAATCAGGGAAGTTCTGGGCCGTTCTGGCCGCGGCTAGAGGTCGAACCAGAGCAACACGGCAAACACGACGACCGTGACCGTGACGACACGCTGAATCCACTGGTGGCCTTGCCTGACGGCCAGTCGCACGCCGATCAGCGCGCCCAGGATGTTGCCGGCGCCCAGGGCGAGGCCGAACGACCAGCGCACGGCGCCGCCTGAGGCGAAGATGACGAGCGACAGGGCCGTCAGCAAGAACATCGTCAGCACCTTCACGCCGTTGCCCTTCATCAGGTCCATGCCGGCCAGGCTGGTTGCGGCCAGCACGGCAAAGCCGACTCCGGCCTGGATGAGCCCGCCGTAGATGCCAAGGACGAAGAACGACAGGACCATGGCCGGATGCCAGGGCGAGGTCAGCCGCTCGCGGTTTCCACCCGAGGGCTTCTTCGCCAGCGTCCACAGCGTCACCGCCAGCATCGCTATCGAGAGCAGTCTCCGGAAGGCGAAGTCGGTCATCGACAGGGCCACATAGGCACCCACGGCCGCGCCGGCCATTGCCGGTACGCTCGCCGCAAGCCCCCACCTCCAACTCATGGCGCCCGACCGGTGGTAGCCCCACACGCCGGCCAGATTCTGGGCGAAGACGCCGACGCGGTTGGTGCCGTTGGCCTCGCCGGCCGGCAGGCCCAGGAAGATCAGCACCGGCAGTGTGATGAACGAGCCGCCGCCCGCCACCACGTTGAGCGCGCCAGAGACTACGCCGACAGCCAGCAGAGACGCCGTTGGTATAAGGTCGGACGCAGTCACCGACGATGAGTATAGTGGTCGCCATGATCGTCCGGCCTGCGCCTGCGTGCTTTGCGGCAGCCTTCGTCTTGTGCCTGACCGCCGTGGCCGTCGCTCAGACGGCGCCGCCGCCCGCCACCGAAATCTACCTGGCGCCGATCCGTCTCATGCCGACGGCCCCGGCCATGGGACCGGCGCGCGTGGCCTCCGACAATCCGAAGGGCTACGACAACCAGCCGTACTTCGGGTCCGACGGCCGCTCGATGCTGTTCACGTCGAATCGCGACGGGAAGCAGACCGACATCTACTTCGTGGAACTGCAGACGCGGCAAATCCGGCAGTTCACGCGCACACCGGAATCCGAGTACTCGCCCGCCGTGATGCCCGACGACGGCGGCGTGTCGACAATCCGCGTCGAGGGCGACGGCACCCAGCGGGTGTGGCAGTTTGCCGGCGACGGCGCCGTGCCGACGCTGGTGCTGCCCAATGTGAAGCCGGCCGGCTACCACGCCTGGGTCGACGCGGGCCGTCTCGCGGTCTATGTGCTCGGGAAGCCCGCGACGCTGCAGATCGCCGACACCAAGACGGGCGCCGCCACAGTCGTGGCGACCGACATCGGCCGCGCGGTGCTTCGCCGGCCCACAGGCGCCATTTCGTTTGTGCAGCGCGAGGGCGCGCAGTGGCTGGTCAAGGAATGGCTGCCCGCCACCGGCGAGATCCGGCTCGTCGTGGGCGCGCTTCCCGGCAGTGCCGAGCGCGATGCCGCCTGGGCGCCAGACGGCACGCTCTTCATGACCAAGGGCGGGGAAGTGCACTGGTGGCGGCCCGGGCAGGAGGGCTGGACGCTGCTGGCCGACCCCGGGATCGGGGCGCTGACCCGCCTGGCTGTCTCGCCGGATGGCCGGTGGATGGCGTTGGTGGCCGCCGAACCTCAGCCGTGACAATCCGTTACCGCCCCCGCCTGAGATGGGCGTATCATCCCCGGCATCGTTTGCATCCTTTCGTTGCATTCCACCACTGATCGCTCAGGAGATCTCGTATGTCGCTGACCCGCAGGCGGCTCTTTGCCGGGATGTTCGAGGCCCCTCCGGGCGGCCGCCACGACTGGATCTCGGCCCGCGGCCGCGAAGCCGTGAGGGCGGGCCACATCGAGGCCCAGATGGGCGCCTCGGGTTCGCAGCTGATTCGCATCTCGAGCAACGAGAACCCGTTGGGCCCCGGTCAGCACGTCGTGGATGCCATCGTGGGGACGTTTTCCGAGGCAGCGCGCTATCCCGGCAATGCGACCCGAACCGAGGGTTCGCTGGTCAGCGCGCTGACGCAGATGTACGGGACCAGGGACGAACAGATCGTGCTCGCCCCTGGCTCTGGTGAGATCCTGACTCACGCCGTGCGCGCGTTCACCTCGTCTACCAAACCGCTCGTCACGGCGTGGCCCTCGTTCGAGGCCCCACGCGACACGGCCAAGAAGATCGGCACACCGATCCGCGAGGTAGGGTTCGACAGTCACCTGCGAATCGACCTGGCGAAGCTGGTCGAAGCGTCCAAGGGGGCCGGGCTCGTTTTCTTCTGCAATCCCAACAACCCGACCTCGACCGTGCACGGCCGGACGGCGGTCGCCGACACCGTGAAGGCGATCCGCGCCGCGTCGCCCGACACCGTCATCCTGATCGACGAGGCCTATCACGACTACGTCACCGACCCGTCGTACGCGTCGGCCGTGCCCCTGGCGATCGCGACGCCCAATGTGTTTGTGACCCGCACCTTCTCGAAGGCATACGGCATGGCCGGCCTGCGCGTCGGCTACGCGGTCGGCGACCAGCGGGCCATCAAGGCGATCGCCGCGTTCAAGATGCCGAACGCGCTCGGCACGCTCTCGCTGGGGGGCGCCATGGCCTCGCTGGGGAATCAGGCGCACATCGCCGCCGAGCGCGCGCGTAACACCGAGGTGCGCGCGTTCACCATCAAGGCGTTTGCCGACATGGGGATTGCGGGCGCCGATTCGCAGGCCAACTTCCTGCTGATGGAGATCAAGCGGCCGGTCAAGGCGTTCCGCGACGCGTGCCGCGCCGCCGGGGTGCTGGTCGGTCGGGATTTCCCGTCGTTCGAACAATCGCACTGCCGGATCTCGATTGGCACGATGGACGAAATGCAACGCGCCGTCGGCGTGTTCAAGACCGTGTTGGCAGGTGCTCCGAGCACCTCCAGACAGCAGGGGCGCTAGTCGTGTCGAACCTCCAGGAGGAATCTGCCATGTCGCTCTCGCGGCGTAAGTTCGTGCATACGGTGGGCGCCGGCGCGGCCGGTCTCTGGGTCGGCTCGCGCGGCCGCGAGGGTTCGCTCTTTGGCGGGGAACCGCTGCTCGCGCAGAGTGCGCGGCCGTTGATGATCCTGTCGAGCAACGAGAACCCGCTCGGCTGCCACCCCGAGGTGCTGTCGGCCGTACGCGGCTCGCTCAGCGAAGCGGGGCGCTACGCGTTTGCCACCGCGGAAGAAGTGACCGCGCTCGTGGCCAAGAAGCACAACGTGAAGCCCGAGAATGTCCTGCTCGGATGCGGGTCCACGCAGCTGCTGCGGACCTGCACCCACGTCTTCACCTCCACGACCGCGGGTCTCGTGGCGGCGACTCCCGCGTACGAGGAATGCGCCTCCTACGCCGCGCTCATGGGTCGCCCGGTCACCGGCGTGAAGCTCACCGCGGACTTGAAGATGGATCTGGACGCGCTGCAGAAGGCCTCGATCGGTTCCGGTCTGGTGTTCTTCTGCAATCCGAACAACCCGGTCGCCACGGCCGTGACTGGTGCGGACACCAGAACCTACCTGACGTCGCTGATGAAGCAGTCGCCCAACACCACCGTGCTCGTTGACGAGGCCTACTTCGAGTACGGCACGATGGCTGGCTACGAGACGATGATTCCGCTTGCGACCCAGAATCCGAGGGTCGTCGTGACCCGCACGTTCTCGAAGTGCTTCGGGATGGCAGGCATCCGTATCGGCTACGCGATTGCCCACAAGGACACGATCGCCAAGATGGAGGCGTGGGACAGCATCGACGCCATCAGCGTCATGGCGCTGCTCGGGGCCAAGGCGGCGCTGCAGGTGCCCGACCAGTGGGTGAAGGCCGAGCAGAGGCGCAACGCCGAGGCGCGCGCATACACACAGAAGTGGTTCGCAGGTCGTGGCTACGCGCCGACCGATTCGCAGACCAACTTCATGTTCATCGACATCAAGCGGCCGTCGAAGGAATTCCGAGAGGCGTGCGCCCGAGACGGCGTGCTCATCGGGCGCGACTTCCCGCCGTACGAGAAGACGCACGCGCGCATCTCGGTGGGCACGCTGGCCGAAATGCAGAAGGCGGTGCAGGTGTTCGACAAGGTGCTCGCGAAGACCGCCAAGGCGGCGGCTGCCTAGCTGCTGGCAGAGGGGACCCGGTTACTTTTCAGAGGGCGACACAGCATGGAAATCGATCGTCGTGCGTTTATTGCCAGCATTGGTGGTTTGGCGGTGGTCGAGGCCATGGACTCCGAGACCAAGGCCGAGGCCCTCGAACATTACATGGTGGAGAAGCTCGACGCGGAGGCCACGAGCGGCCTGACGTTGGTCGAAGAGCAGATCGTGCCGTCCGCGGCCGACGCCACCGTGCGGCGCGGCGTCGGAAGTCTCTTTGCGCCGCAGGGTCCGGCCGAGGACCGCAAGATGCCGGCGCTGGCGGCCATGTCTGCCAAGCCCACGCTGCTCGAGTTCTACGAGAAGCGCTTCGCCCCGGCCAATCACGTGCTGCAGAGCGCCACGCGCGCGCTGAAGACGGGCATGAGCGAAGAGATTGTCATGGCGTGCCTGCTGCACGATGTGGTGCAGAATCTGGTCAAGGTCGACCACGGCTGGTGGGGCGCGCAACTGGTCGAGCCGTACGTGTCCGAGAAGGTCTCGTGGGCCATCAAATATCACCAGGCGCTGCGCTTCTATCCCGATGCGGCGCACGGCTACGAATATCCCGAGCTCTACAACCGCATCTACGGCAAGGACTACGTGCCGCAGCCGCATATCAAGGCGGCCTACGAGTTTGCGCGCAATCACAAGTGGTACTTCGAGGCGCGCATGGTCACGGTGAACGACCTCTACGCATTTGACCCGAATGCGAAGGTGTCGATCGAGCCGTTCATCGACATCATGGGGCGGCAGTTCAAGGAACCGAAAGAAGGGCTCGGGAACGACAACAGCCCGACGGCGCACATGTGGCGCACGATGATGTTCCCGGACAATCCTCTGTAGCCAGCTGTCGCCGTCCGTCTACGGGGCGAGGTGTCAACGCTGCAGGTGGGACCTGACGCACCACGAACACACCTGCTGCGTCGACACCCCGTCCAGCGGACGGCGAGCCCGAGCGCTCACCACATCACGCAGTCGGCCTACACTAGGGAGGTGGCGTCCACTCTGTGCCACCCCGACTTATGAATGTCCCGCGCGCCGTCCCCTTGCTCGCCGCTGCCGCGGCGCTGTGGCTCTCTGCCGCCGCCCTGCATGCGCAGCGCAGCGACGCGTTTGCCGAGTCGCGCTACCATCCTGCTCTCCGCTACAGCCGGACGGCGCCGTCAAACGCCGTGTCGGCGCTGAACGAGAAACTGGAACGCGGCGAGGTCACCCTGACGTTCGAGGCGGGTGGGCGTGGCTACCTGAAATCGGTGCTCGACGCCCTCGGCATTTCAGTCACGTCGCAGGCGCTCGTCTACTCGCAGACCAGCCTGCAGGCGTCGCACATCTCGGCGGCCAACCCGCGCGCGGTCTATTTCAACGACGATGTGGCGGTCGCCTGGATTCGCGGCGCGCCGCTCGTTGAGATCGCGGCGCAGGACGCGCGCCTGGGCACCGTGTTCTATCAGCTCGGGCAGACCGACGGCCCGTCGCCGCGCCTCAACCGCAGCGAGACCTGTCTGTCGTGTCACCTGTCGTGGGACACCCGCGCCGTGCCCGGCGTGTTCGTGATGTCCACGTTTCCGCGCAAGAGCGACCGCGACTACGCCAATGGGGGCATCAGCGACCACCGCGAGTCACTCGAACGACGCTGGGGCGGCTGGTATGTGACCGGCGCAAAGGTGCCGCCGCGGCACATGGGCAACGTACCGCTCATCGGGCCGCACGCCGTGGGGTCCGAGAAGATGGCGCCGCCGCCGGTGTTCGCCACGATGGCCGATGCCCCGGCGATGCGTGACATCGGCGAGTATCTTGCGCCGCATTCGGATATCGCGGCGCTGCTCGTGTTCGAGCACCAGTTGCACGCCATGAACCTGATGACGCGAGCGGCCTGGGAGCATCGCCTCGTCGCGGGACCTGACCCCGACGGCCCGGTGGCCGCAGACGCCGACCTGGCGCTGGCGCCGCGCGTGCAACAAGCGGTGGATGAGCTGGCCGACTATCTACTCTTCGTGGACGAAGTGCCGCTTGGCGCCATCAAGGGCGCGTCGGGCTTCACGGAGTGGTTCTCGGCGCGGGGGCCGAAGGACGCGAAGGGCCGGTCGCTGCGCGAACTGCAACTCAAGGATCGGCTGATGACGTATCCGCTCAGCTACACGATCTACTCGCGGGCGTTCGACAGCATGCCGCCCGCCGTGCGCCAGGCCACCTATCGCCGCCTGGGCGAGGTGCTCTCGGCCACGAAGGGGGAGGCGAAGTACGCGCACCTCACGCCCGCCGTCCGCCGCGCCGTGCTCGAGATTCTGCGTGCGACCAAGGCCGACCTGCCATCGGCGCTGGCGCCTACTGCGGCTGGTCGCTGAGGAGCCGTACGGCACACGAGCCGCACGACACGTGCGGCTCGCGCTATCACCGGTGATGGCCTGAGGGCCGACGCAGAGCTACGCGATCATCACGCGCCGCACGTGCTGCGAGTTGTGCTCGAGGAACGACTTCTTGTTCTCGAGGTCCTTTTCGGTCGGCTGCACCTCGCCGTTGATGTCAGTGGCTCGCGACACGATCGTGTGCTCGCCGGGCGTGGCGCCCTTCCAGTCGTAGTGGAACAGCTTCCACGAGTACTTCGTGTTCTGCTTGTCCATCATGGCCGGCTGCCACGGGCCATCGTCGACCTTCACCTCGACCGACCTGATCGGCGTGCCGTCGTTCAGGATGACGCCAACCACCTTGTGCGCGGCGGCTTCCTTCGTGATGCGTGCCACGTACGACTTCAGGCGCATGGTGGTGACGGCGGTTTCCATCCACTTCATCTCGCCGTTGATCATCTGGCCGCGCACCGTGCGATACCAGCGCGACTGGTACTTGCCCATGTACGGGTCGACCTGTACCTGGATTTCCGACAGCCACTTCACGTTGCCCACGCCGTAGTAGCCGGGCACGATGAGGCGCAGCGGGAAGCCCTGGTGGCGGGTCAGCGGTTCGTCGTTGTAGGCGTAGGCCACGAGCGGCTCTGGCGAGAGCGCCTTGTCGCGCGGCAGGCTGCGGCCAAACTGCTGGTCGAGGCTGTACTTCTGCGTGCGCCACTCGACTTCTTCGACGCCGTGGTCGGCGCCGAGGAAGACGAACTCGCGGGCCTCGGCCTTCACGCCCACGGCCTTCATGAGGGCCGCCAGCGGTACGCCCGTCCACTTGCCGTTGCTGGCCAGGCCTTGCACCGGCGCGCGGTTGCCCGAGCACTCGAAGCCGAACATCACGTCGCCCTTCGGCATCTTCTTCAGTTCGTCGAGCGTGAAGCTCTTGGGCGCGTTGACGAGGCCGCCGATATACAGCTTGAACGCCGCCGCGTCGACCACCGGGTGGCCATAGTGCTGCGTGGTGAAGAACTGATCCTTGGGCGTGACAAACGACTCGAGCGTGCGCGAGTCGTACATCCGGCGGTCGGGCGCAGGGTTGGCGTTGAACGTGTCGGGGAAGTCGAGGAACGGCACGACCGTGGCGCCCTGCGCCAGTGCCGGCAGCACCCAGTCGGGTACGCCCATGATGCCGAGGCTCGCGGCCGCCAGGCCCGTGCGCAGGATGTTCCGCCGCGTGTGCTGTTCGCTCATATGTCGGTTCCTTTCGAGGGCCGTATGCGCTGCCCGAATCGCGCCCATTACAGTAGCGCGGCGGCGCGCCGCACAGCAAGCCGAATCGGGCCTGGGGGCCCGGCCGGGCACACGGCCACGGCGGCGCGCACGAGCGACTCCAGCGTGCAGTAGACGGCGCCAATCCAGACCGGCGGATTGGTCGTCGTCAGCCCGAACCACGGCTCTACGGTGACGTAGCGCCAGCCGGCCAGCGACGTGCCGTACCACTCGATCGCAAGCGCGAACACGAACAGCGTGGCGCACAGGCGCGGGTTGGCGCTGAAGCGCACATAGGCGGCAAAGGCGATGAACCAGGCCGCGCCGAAGGTGTCGAAGCCCTGCCACGCCGCGTAGGTCACGTGCGCGCCAAAGAGCGTCACGACCGCCGCCGGCAGCCAGTCCGGCGCCGCGCGGCTCATGCGCGAGGCGGCGGCGTAGACGATGGCGTGCCCCGGCGGGATGAAGAGTGGCAGGTTGAGGAGTCGGTACTCGTACAGCCCCCACACGTCCTTCAGGAACAGTTCGCCCAGGGTGGCCAGAACGACGCAGGCGGCCAACTCACGCCGCTCCTGCGAGCCGGCGTACGCCATGATCCACCCGAGCACAGCCCACGTGGCCGCCGAGACCGCAGGTTGCGCCCAGCTCGCCGCTCCGGCATCGAGTGCTATGCCCGCGCCAAGCGTGGCCAGCACCAGGGGCACCACGTGCCATTGCCCGCCTTGGACCGGCTGCGCTGATTCAGTCCTGGCCGCTGAAGGCATGCAGCGTCAATTATACGGAGGTCGTCGCCATGCCCGGTCCCTATGGCGGCGTGATGACCACGTTCCTGAAGCGTGACTCGGTGCCGGGGCCTACCCAGAGGCCGACCGCGCCGGCCGTCTTCGACGGGCCGATCGTCAATCCGACGTTGCTCGCCTACATCGATCAGGTGCTCGTCCCGACGTTGCGACCGGGCGAGGTCGTCGTGTTCGACAATCTGACCATCCGCAAACAACCGGAGGTGCGGGCCGCCATCGAACGCGTGGGGGCGACGGTGCGCTACCTACCGCCCTACAGGCCGGACCTCAATCCGATCGAGCAGGCCTTCGCGACGCTCAAGGCCTTCCTGCGCGCGGCACGGCCGCGGAGTTTCGACGAGCTGTGCACGCTGATGCGCGATGCGATCCCGCGTTACACCCCGACGGAACGCGGCCGCTACATGCGGCACGCCGGCTATCGGCTTCCTACACGGCTGTGAAAAACGCTCCAGTTCTCGACAGCGCCGATGAAGGTGCGCGTCGCGCGCGGCGGCAGCATCATGGTGGAGACAGACTCGTCGACGACACGATTCTGCGGCAACGCGTCGCCCTATCTCGAGGGCTTCCCGCATGGCAGAACAGACTTCAGCGGCTACCTGGAAGGAGGAACCACCGCGATTCGAGAAATGGTGGCTGCCGACGGTGGCGATGGCGCAAGGGAAAGGTCCAATCTGTTGAATCCGCGCCACCACGTGGCGGAGGGCGCCGGGAGACGCAGCGTATTGCGCCCGGGAAACACTGACGAGGTCGACAACGTCCTGCCGTTCAGCATCGCCGCCATTGTGGTGCCGGCGCTGGACTGGGTGGGTAGTTCCAGATCGACCTCGATCATCGCTGCGTCACGGGAACGGCGCGGCAACGCGAACGCCTGCCGCAGCGTCGGTGGGTCGAACGAGAAAATCGGAAATCGCTCCGTCAGGACGATCGATGCCAGCAGTACAGCGAGCGATGTCGCGCCAAAGCCAAGAGCCCACCGGATGGCCGAGAAACGTTCTCTCAAGACCTCCATTGCGGCAGCCGACGTGAGGAGGAGCAGCACGTCAAAATAGAGGTAGAAGAGTGGCCACAACGCCGTCATGCTGAACACCGTGAGTGCGACGGCCATCCACGGCAACGGCGCAGCACCCTTGTTGAGCGCCCGCCAGGCGGCGGTGTAGGCGCCCAGCATCGTGAGGCCCTGGGTCAGCTCCACCCAGCGTTCGAGGTGGTGCGAGACGAGCCAGCCGGTCACGCCGATGGTGTTGATGACGCCGGTCGCCGGGGCCGGCCACACTACCGCCTTGACGATCCGGGGATAGGACGTGACCATGTTCCCCCACAGCGTGGAGAAATCCCAGAGGGCGAAGGGTGCGAACAACACGAGCCCAGGCAACACAAGGAGCCAAATAGCCCGGGTGAACAGCGCACGTTCTTGCTGCCAGATCGCGATCAGGAGCACGGGCACCATCGCGATCATCGTCGTCCGCGCAACCACCAGGACACCGAGCGCGAGCGCCGCTGCGCGCCATCGCCGCATTGTGACTAGCCAGGCGAATAGCGGGAACAGGGGCCAATAGGCGGCCGTGTGTCCCATCAAGGTGAAGGCCGTCAGCTGAATGCTCGCCACGAGTGTGACGAGAAGCCCAATCCACGCGATAGAGGAGAGGAGTCGTCCGCGAAGGGCCTCGACCGCGGCCACGGCGGCGCCCACGATCGGGACAGCGAGTTCGCCGATGATGGTCACGATTCTGAAGTCGGTCCGTAGGGCCTGCGGAGCGAGATAGGGGCCCCAGAGTAGAGGACCGTAGGGAAGGACGACGTCCCAGGGCGCATCATAGGCCCGGTAGGTCGCGTAGGGGTTGCCGCCGTCGAGGAATCGACGGGTCGCCTCTCGGATGACGATCAGCATGTCGGCGCTATAGGGGAGTGCGAGAGCTGCCTTGATCCACGTGACCATTGCGAACGCCAGCACTGCGCCGGTCGCGACGCCAACCACGGCTGCCCGGCCGAGGTACGGTTGTGAAGGTCGCGGTCCGGCGGTCAGCGACAGCGGCCACAGCGCTACGCAAAGCGCGAGCGCCACCGCGAATGCGGCCGTGAGCCATGGATAGGACGGACTTGGCGCGGACAGCCGTACCATCAATGCTGGCCATACGAAGACCGCCACGGCGCCGGCCAATGCGCAGGTCCGTCCTATTGGCATTGGCAGATCATACGCGCGACGACGCCTCCGGCCTTGGCCGGGGGCGGATCAAGCCACGACGACGTCAGCACGTGTGTCTTGGCGCGGAGGCCGTCCTCGAGCCCGGCCCATCCATCACGGTGGCTCGAGGATGCGTGACCCGAGGCTCGAAGGACATCGGCACATCGAACGGCGATCCGTGAGCTACCGCTACGCCGGGTCGTTCGTGCGTTTCCTGATCGATCGCTACGGCGTGCCCACGGTGCTCGACTCTTCCGGCGCGCCGGCGGGCGCGACGAGTCACTCGTATCGATTCGGTCGCGAGCGCAGACCGTGTGTGGTCGCACCTTCGACGCGCTCGAAGCCGACTGGCTGGCGATGCTGCGGGGCTGATAATGTTGCTCGTGGCCACACGGACAACCGGGGAGGATGGTTGATGCGTGACTCGATCACACGACGACTCGCCTCAGACCGCAGTCCAAGGCACACGGGGCGTCGCGAAGGCGTTCGGGGCCCGCGCGTCCGGTGAGCGCCCGACGGTTTGACGCGAAGTGCGGGGTGACGCGGCTCGACGAGCTGCCGCGGTCGCCAGGCGTCTACGAGTGGCTCGGTCCTGACGGTCAGACGCTCTACGTCGGCAAGGCTAAGAACCTTCGAAACCGCCTGCGCCAATACCGGAACGCGAGCCGCAGGAAGGCCCACCGCAAGATGCGAGAGCTGGTCGCGGCGGCAAGCGGGTTGCGCGTGCGGTCGTGCGAGAGCGATCTGGCAGCGCTGCTGCTCGAGAACGAGCTGATCCAGCGGCTTCGGCCGCCCTTCAACGTGTCGGGTGTGTTCACGTGGCTCTACCCGTGCATCGGGTTGCGAGTTCACGAGCTGGAACTCGATCTCTGCTGCACCACTTCGCCGAGCGCGCTGGAGGCATTCGTGTTCTTCGGCGCCTACCGTGCTCCTCGACTCACGCGCGGGGCGTTCGGTTCGCTCGTCGAGTTGCTCGCGCACCTTGGCCACCTCGAGCCGACCCGGCGCCTCAGGGATCTGCCTCGGGTGCCGTTCACCCGGCTGGCGCGCTTTCGTCAGCTCGACTCAACGTGGCTCACCGCGCTGGAGCAGTTCTTTCTGGGCACGTCGCCGCAGCTGCTCACGCGCCTCCTGCTCGCGCTCGTCGAGAAGCCCGCCGCCCGCCGGCATGCCGAGGCGACCCAGGCCGCGCTGCAGCTCCTGAAACGCTTCTGGGACGAGGAGAGCGAGCCACTCCGACAGGCATTGGTCGCCGCGGGCCGCAGCAGCGATCGCTTTCTGCCGCAGCCCGAACGGGACCGCCTGTTCATCGAGGTGCGCTCTGCGCCCCTGGAGGCGGGCCGCCCCTCGCGCTCGCGGCTCTGAGGCCGCGACTGACCGCGAACGTGCCCCGTATCGTCAGCTGCTCCCAGGATCTGGCGGATTCTGAATCGAGCAGCGAGTAGAGCACGATCATGCCCGAGTGTCATCAGCGGGTGAGCCCTGGTGGCTACTTGACAGGCCGAGTCGGCGGCGGCACTACCGGCTTGACATCACCACAGTCCGAACCCAGCCACTTGCCTTCGACGATGCGCGTCGTCGTGGTCGTGTTGCCGCGAATCATGAGCGTGGTGAGCATCTTCGTGCGATACGCCTCCGAGCCGGTGAAGGTCATCTCACCATCCGATTCGCTCTTGAGCGACGTGCAGCTCGTATGCCACTTCCAGAGCTGACCCGAACGCTGGGAGTAGTTGGTCGTGCATCCCGCGTCGGTGGCCACCTGCTGCCAGGCGCCCGAGTCCAGGCTGGCACGTGTGAGGCAGGACTTCATCACGCCGTTCTCGTCGGGCATCTGTACGCCGCGCGCCTTCATCATCTCAGCCATCTGCGCGCGGGCGGCCGGCGACAACTTCGCGAAGGCGCCGAGTTCGGGGGACGGTACTTGCTTGCCGCTGGCGTCGAGCTGCGACATCCGGGCTTCCCACAAACCGGGCTTCACCGGGGGAACCGGGTTCTGCGCCGCGAGCGACGCGATGCCAGCCAGGCTCGCCGCGAGGGCGGAGAGAGCACACAAGCGTACGAGTGTCG
Source organism: Acidobacteriota bacterium (assembly GCA_031376505.1). GTDB lineage: Bacteria > Acidobacteriota > Vicinamibacteria > Vicinamibacterales > UBA2999 > CADEFD01. The sequence continues at coordinate 5,028 of JANMDX010000277.1, read as the reverse complement.
ACATGTTGGCCTCCAGATGCTTTGCTCGAGCAGGGGGATCGTACCGCATGTGGTCTGGCGGGACGCGACGCGCTGAGACGACGGACCCGTCCGTGTCGGGCCCACCGCCGCGAAGGACCCGTCCGGTGCACGTGATGCGCGGGGCCGCTACCGCAGGCGCTCACTCCGCGGCGCCGACACGCCCTGACGAGCCCGAGTCGTGCGCGGCACGTGTCGACGGACGCTTGCCAGCGCCGTGAACGTCCCACCCATGGCGACGGCGATCACCCAGAAGTACGACGCACTGCCGCCGTAGTCGATGGCCACGGCTCCCGCATAGCCGCTCAGGATAGCGCCCACGCGTCCAACCGACGCCGCGGCACCCACGCCGGTGGCTCGCACCGGGCTGGGATACACGTGCGCGGCCAGCGCATACATCGTGGTCTGCACGGCGTTGATGAGACCGCCCGTGATCGTGAGCATCACGAGAATGGGCAGCACCGGGTGCGACGCGTCGATCGGCATCGTGCCGAGCACGACGGCACCCGCCACCGCGCCCGCCGCCATGGCGAGCATTGGCACGCGCGAACCCATGCCGCCGATGACGACGCTGCCAGCGAGCGCACCCACCACGCCGCCGAGATTGAACACCGTGATCCCGAGGCTGGCCGTGGCCGCCGGGAAGCCGGCATTGGTCAGCAGCGCCGGCAGCCACGAGAAGCCCATGTAGACGGCTAACAGACACGAGGCGAAGGCGGCGAACAAGGCCAGCGTGTCGAGGCGCAGGTCCGGGCTGAAGAGCGTTCCAATCGAGGCCTGCGGCGCCGTCGACTCCGCCCCGTCGACAAACGTCGCGCCGTCGGGCGTCGCGTGTCCCATGCGCGCCAGCGTGCGCGCCAGTTCGTGCCACCGCTGAGGATGCCGTGCCAGGTACCGGGGCGATTCCGGCAGCAGGCGCAGCAGCGCCAGCGCGCAGAGCACCGGAATCACGCCGCCGATCGCAAAGAGCGCGCGCCAGCCAATGAGCGGGAGCACGCGAATGCCGAGCAGCCCGGCGATGGTCGCCCCCAGTGGCACACACACGATCGTGAGCGTCACGGCCACGGGACGATGCCGCCGCGGCACGAACTCGGCCGCGAGCGTCGTGGCATTGGGAATCGCGCCGCCGAGCCCCGCGCCGGCGAGAAATCTGACGACGGTCAAGTGCCAGGGGCTGCCCGCGAAAGCGGCCGCGGCCGTCATGGCCCCGAAGAGCAGCATGCTGGTAAGGAGCGCCGTGCGCCGTCCCACGCGGTCGCCGGCCACGCCCGCCAGCGCGCCTCCGACCATCAGGCCGGCGTAGCCGATCGAGACGATCGGGGCGAAGGCCGCACGCGGCACGGACCATTCGTGCATAATGGCCGGAATGGCGACCCCCAGCAGCTGGTTGTCGATGCCGTCGAAGACGATCGTCAGGGCGGTGAGTGCGATCAGCCACCGCTGATACCGGCCCCAGTCGCCTTCGTCGATCTGTCGGCCGACGTCAACGGCGGGCGGCGCGTACGACTGAGGTGGCATGGGTGGCGGTGACATCCGACGCGGCGCGTGGGACACTCTGGCACATCTTGCGGACTCGGTCGAGGAGATCATGTCGTGATCGACGACCACGTCGTGGAGGAGCGCAGAGCCATGGGGACACGACGCGTGCAAGTGGCCATCATCGGCGCCGGTCCATCCGGGTTGCTGCTTGGTCAACTCCTGCACCAGGCGGGAATCGACAACGTCATTCTCGAGCGGCGCAGCGGCGCCTATGTGCTCGGCCGGATCCGTGCCGGCGTGCTCGAGCAGACGAGCGTGGACCTGTTGGGCGAGGCCAACGTGGCATCGCGCCTGCACGTGGAAGGGCTGGTCCACGGCGGGTTCGAGCTGTGCTTCGGCGGCGCGCGGCACCGCATCGACCTCGAAGGGTTGACCGGCGGGAAGCATGTGACGATCTATGGGCAAACCGAGGTCACCCGCGACCTGATGCAGGCACGAGCCGCCACGGGTCGCGACACGGTGTACGACGCCAGCGACGTGGCCCTCCACGATTTCGACACGCCGACTCCGCGGGTCACCTATACCCACCAGGGCCAACCGCACGATGTCCGCTGCGACTTCATCGCTGGCTGCGACGGCTCCCATGGCATCAGCCGCGCCAGTGTTCCGGCCAGATCGTTCCAGCTCTACACGCAGGTCTACCCCTTCGGCTGGCTGGGCGTCCTCGCCGACACACGCCCGGTATCGGGTGAGCTGATCTACAGCCATCACGAACGCGGGTTCGCGCTGTGCTCGATGCGGTCGCCGACGCGCACGCGCTACTACATCCAGTGCCCGGTTGACGACACCGTCGAGCAGTGGAGCGACGCCGCCTTCTGGGACGAGCTGCGCCGCCGCCTCGATCCCCAGACCGCCGAGGCGATGGCGACCGGTCCCTCGATCGAGAAGAGCATTGCGCCGCTCCGCAGCGTCGTCGCCGAGCCGATGCGGGTGGGGCGCCTGTTCCTGGCAGGGGACGCGGCACACATCGTACCGCCGACCGGAGCGAAGGGACTGAACCTGGCCTTGGCGGACGTGCGCTACCTGTCGAATGCCGTGATGGAGTTCTACACTGAGCGCAGCAGCGCCGGCCTGGACGCCTACTCCGCGACGTGCCTGCGACGAGTCTGGAGGGCCCAGCGCTTCTCCGTGTGGTTTACGACTCTCACGCACAAGATCTCGGACGCGGGGGAGTTCGGCGCGAAGCTGCAGCGCGCCGAGCTGGACTACCTCGTGACCTCGCGCGCCGCGTCAACGGCGCTGGCCGAGACCTACGTGGGCTTGCCGCTCTGAACGTCGGCGCGTCGTGGCCCGCCGATCCCGCTTGCCGGGGCGATGATGGCTGTCGGCGGTGGGCCGGCCGCGAGGTCGCGCGCCAGTGCCTCGACGTCCGCGCTCGTCAGGTCCGGTGTGAAGTGCTGCAGCCGCTCTAGCAGGTTCGCCGTCTCGAAGTAGGTCGTCGCGCAGGTGGCGTGGACAAAGCCGGCAGGAGCGAACCGGCCGTCTTGCCAGAAAAGCAAGGCGATGCGCCAGGCGTCCTTCGGAATGAGCGCCCGGCACGCGCGGCACGCCGCTCGTCCCGACGACGCCCGTTCGGCGCGATCGAGGCGAGGCAGCCGATGGTGGGCCGCACCCTCTGCGGCCACGGCGACGAGCGCGTCACGGTTGGGCAGCGTCAGGTCGCGCCCTTCCACGGCCTGAAGAAACGCCTCTGGACGCCTGAACGCCGCGCACGCTGGGTGATGCCAGTGCAGGCTCTCGGCGCCGTCCTTGTCGGCATACAGGTTCGGCACCGCTTCGCCGATGCGCACCGTGCCCTTGGCAATGGACCCGCCGCATCCGCGACATTTGGCGCGACCGGTCGTGGCGCGTTCGATGACGTGTGGCATGGCGTAGAGGCTACTGCGGTCTCGATCGCACGTCGGGAAGCCAGACGAGACCGGGCCGAATACCCCGACAGGGTTAGACCTTACAGGACAAGACCTCGATCCTATCGCAGGCGCGCCCTCTCGGACTGGCGGGAGCGGGTATGACAAACAAGGCCGTCATGGTCGCCGGAGCCTGCGCAACGGCAACCCATCGGCCGAGTTCTTCGGCGACTGCATGATGCGACGTCCGGTCAGCGGCGGCGCGGGCGCGGGGTCTTGGCGAGCGCGACACCGAGGAAGATCACGAGCACGGCCAGCACCAGGCCCAGCAGCGACATGAATAGCAGGCCGGCGAGTCCGGAATCGAGCGTGGACCTGACCTGCAGCGCGAAGGTGGCGGCCAGGCCCACCAGGATCAGGCCGGCGCCCACCAGGATCGCCAGCATGTGCGCCTCGGGCAGTGCCAGGAACGCCTCGCCGGCACGCTTCGGGTTCAGGTAGACGGGGTGGGTGGAGCCCACTGCGAAGATCGTCGCCACTTGCCATTCGGCATGGTCGGCGCCGCGCCCGTAGCCGCTGCCGGTGGACGGCACGCACCACACCCGGTAGTCGCGACCCTCGTGGCGGTAGCTCACCTCGACATCCACCATTTGGCTACGGCGAGACATCCGCGTGCGATGGTCGTGGATTGAGGCCAGAGTCGTGGGCCAGCGCCGCATCGCGACGCGCTTCCGCCAATCACGCCATGCCAGCACCCAGAGCAGTGCGCCGAGAGCCGCCAGCATGAATGGGCCGAGGATTGCCAGCAACATGAGCGGCTCCATTGTTGCCGGAACCGGGTCGCGGGGACGAAGAACGCGATCACCCACAACTTTTTCGCGTCAATCACCGGCAGAGGGGCTGAACGGCTGCGGCACGAGCGAGAGACCAACTGCGTGAACAAGTCATGCTCGCGGAGATCGAACTGAACGACGCGGTCTTCAGTCACCTCGACATCGACGGCGTTCTGGCGTTCGCCAAGCACGCCATGACGAACGCTGCCCGGCTCTGGATGGAACTCGGCCTCGACCAGAAACAGCACCTTCAGCAGGTCTTGTTTCCAGAAGGGCTGCGTTTCGACTGGGAAAAGTGTGGAACCGCCGCCCTGCTTGGATTTCATGCAGTTGCGACCGTTCGATGCACGGCAGGCAGGTCTGGCGTCCCCGATTTGCGCGAGTTGGAACCGACTCGACGGATGGCTGCGGGCGGTGGACGGTCTGCGGCACGCGGCCTGAGGCGTCTGGCATCCGCAACGCTCCAGCGTTGACATAATACACGGGTATCATGTATTCTCCACTCTGTGATCCGGTCTTTCGCGGACGACGCGACCCGCGATGTGTTTGGCAACGTCAACAGCAAGGCTGCGCGTCGCATCCCGAACACCGCGTGGAGGGCCGCCCAGCGGAAGTTGAAGCAGATCGACTTGGTGACGAAGCTGGATGACCTGAAGATTCCACCGGGAAACGATCTCCACGCCTTGAAGGACGATCAGGCCGGTCGGCATGCCATCAAGGTGAACGACCAGTACCGAATCACGTTTCGATGGGAGGGGCACGATGCCTACGACGTCTGCTGCGAGGACTAC
>JANMDX010000267.1:0-3057 GCA_031376505.1 Acidobacteriota bacterium | reverse complement strand
TCCCTCCGTCCTCGCCAGATCCCCCACAAGCATCTCGGCCTCCGGGAGGAGGCCACCGGGCGTCAGCCGCAGGCGCCTCGGGCCTGCGGGCTCCTTCTGGGCCTGCGCCGGTCGAGGCTGGCGACAACGGCAGCATGCCTGGACCCGCCCGCGCCGTCGCGGGGTCAGACCCCGTTGTCGGTCATGCCCTCACCCGTGAGAATGGCGTAGAGCGCGGTGTTGCTGTAGTAGTTCAACCGCCCGATCCTGCGCTTTTCGAGAATGCCGTCGGCCACGAGTGCGTCCAGATAGCGAGTGGCGGTCAGCCTCGTGACGCCGGGGTCGGGAGCCCGGTTCTCTTCCAGTTCGGCCTGTCAGTGAGCACGTGCCCTGCCCGCCTCACACCGCCGGACCGGCATCAATGGTATAGTTTTTATACCGTATGAGCTTCGAGTTCGACTCGGCGAAGTCAACCGCCAACCTCGAAAAGCACGGTATCGACTTCATCGACGCCCAGGCGTTGTGGAGTGATCCCGAACGGCTCGAGGTTCCGGCCCGATCGCTCGACGAACCTCGTACCCAGGTCATCGGACGAATCGGCAACGTGGTGTGGTCGGCGTTCACTACCATTCGGGGCGATCGGATCCGAATCATCTCCGTCAGGCGAGCACGTGATGAAGAAGCAGCAGCGTATTTCCAAGCCTAGGGCGCTCCCGGCCGTCACCCTCGACGCCATGCATGACAACGGCGCGGATCTGTCGTCGCGCATGGACCTGGCCAAGGCGATGCGACCGGGCCGCGCGGTGCAACGCGTGAACGTGGACTTCCCGGTGGACCTGCTGCGCGACATCGATCAGGAGGCCCGACGTCTCGGCGTAACCAGACAGGCGTTCATCAAGGTGCGTCTGGCAGACGCCCTCGCCAAGGCGGCGTCCTAGTTCGGCCGGCCAGCGCCCAACGCGGACCTTGCTGCCCCGCTGCGCGTCCGCCTACTCACGCTTATGCTTTGGGCATCGGTGACGGCTGCTCACCGGAACGAGGCCGCGACATGACCAGACATCGCATAACCGATTTCGACAACCACCTGAACAGCCTCGAGTGCCCGCCCCAGTTCCGAGAGGCGCTGACCGCCCTGCATAACCACTTCGTCACCTGCGGCCCCGCAAGGTGGCGCGGGTTGAAAGGACCCGAGGGCTGGCGCCTGACCCTCGATCGCTATGTGCGCGTATGGGCGAGGGACACGGATCCAGGCGAAGGCATTCGCGCCCGCATCGCCCACGCCATGAGCGAGCCACGGAGGGATGTACTGGTGGACTCGCTGGAATCAGTCACGGCGCTCTTTCCGCGCATCACGCAGGCCTACGCGCTGGCGCAGGCACGGCCGCTGCGCGGGCTCGCCCTCTGAGCAGCCTTGGGCCTTTCACACGCGGCCACGCCCGCACCACTAGCCGCCAGATGCCGCGTGTGGAATCTTCGACCACCGCGGCCGCGGCTTTGGTCCCAGCCCACTGTGGCGGCGCTCCGAGCTGACGCCCAGCGGACCGGCGCAGGCCCGAGGCGCGGCCATGCCCTCGCCCGTGAGAATGGCGTAGAGCAAGGTGTTGCTGAGTAGTTCGACCGCCCGATCCTGCGCTTTTCGAGAATGCCGTCGGCCACGAGTGCGTGGAGGTAGCGAGTGGCGGTCAGCCTCGTGACGCCGAGGTCGTTCCCAGGAACGTGGCAAGGCCCTGGCGGGCCGTGCCTTCCACCGCGTCGAGCATGCTCTCGAACTGATGATGGATGAGCGCCATCTTCACGAGCGGGTCGGCGGCGTACAGGCTGTCGTCGTTGATGAAGCGCTCGAGGTCGGTCATGAGCGCGACGATCTCGGTGGGGTCGGGAAGCGTATAAGCGAACGATCAGCGGTGTCCGCTTGCCGGCTCGCGTCCCCTACCCTGCGTGTCGCTCGCACTGTGCGTGCGCCACACCATCGTGATCACCCAATCCACGGCATCGTGACGACGAGAGCCGAAAGAATCGTTGGGGAGGCGCGAACAAAGTGCATGCGCGCCAAGCGTGAGGGCGATGCGTGACAGGGCAGGTCAGGGGCGGGGCCACCCGCAGTCGCAATCGGCGTGCTGCATGTTACAGTCCGTTAAGGCCCTTATGGACATCTATCCAGGCATCTCGATGAACCCGGACGTACGGTTCGGCAAGCCCTGCATCGCTGGCACCCGCATCGATGTCGCCACGGTCGTCGGGCTCATCGCCGCCGGAGAGACCGTCGAGACGGTCGCCACCGAGTATCAGCTGTCGGTTGAGCAGGTTCGCGCCGCGCTTGGCTACGCGGCTCACGTGGCCGCGCACCTGCCTCCCGCCGTCCGCCAGGCGTCGTGAGGATACTGCTCGACGAAAACTTCCCTCTCGCCCTGCTCCGCAGCCTGCTCTCGGATGGCGAGACGGCGGAGCACATCATCACGCTCGGCTGGCGCGGGGTGTCGGACGCGCGAATTCGTGAACGCCTGAGCGACCCAGAGGTGCTGTTCCTGACGCAGGACGACGACTTCCTGTTCTCGGAGCCTACGCGTGCGGTGATCGTCGTCTCGCGCGTCCGGCAGGCACGACGGATCGTGGAACGCGTGGATATCTGGAGACGCGCGATTCGCGTACTGCTCGAGGTTCCGCGGACCGCGCAGCGATTCGAGCTGCTCGACAACGGGACGCTGCTGCCGTGGGAACAGGCCGCGGACGGGGTGTGGATTTCGAAGCGGCCCAGCCCGTAACGGTCGGACGTTGAGATACCCGGTGGGTGCCTCGAGCGCCGCCGGGCTGCCCGAGCCCCCGCAGGGCGGGGCAATCGTGACCGGCAGACTGGCCGCGGCGCCCACGACAGGCAGTGGCGGCAACGCGAACTGATTGCAGGCGCTGCGGCGGCGCTCACCCCCTGACGACGTGGCATTGCGTCCCACATGGGCCAGCCACGATTCGTCGCTAGCGGTTGGGGCGAAATGGTCCGCGTGCCGCTCAACGCGGCATCCCGACGCGCGCAGGATGTCCGGGAACTGCTTGCCCACATCGCGGTCGGTGAAGAAGACGACG
>JANMDX010000263.1:0-2023 GCA_031376505.1 Acidobacteriota bacterium | reverse complement strand
AAGAGCGCCAGCCACGGCTCGGTCGTCATGGCGCTCTGCGCCTGATACAGCATGCTGCCCCAACTGGCGGCGGGCGGCTGCACGCCCACGCCAAAGAAGCTGAGCGCGGACTCGACGAGAATCGCGCGTCCCACCGCGAGCACCGCGGCGGTGCGGATCGCGCCCGACGCGTTGGCGAGCAGATGTCGCCACAGAATGCGGAGGTGCCCGGCGCCCACGGCGCGCGACGCGAGCACGAACTCGCTGCCCACCAGCGACCGCACGGTGGCGCGGGTGACCCGCGCGGTTTCCATCCACCCCACGACGCCCACGAGTACCACCAGCGCCGGCACCGACGGCTGCAGCGTGGCGGCCGCCACCATCAGCAGCAGCAGGCGCGGCACCGCCAGCACCGCATCGGTCGCACGCATCAGCACCGTGTCGGTCCAGCCGCCCACGTAGCCGGCCACCGCCCCCACCGTGACGCCCACGCCTGCCGCAACGAGCGCCGAGAGCAGGCCGATGGCAATCGACACCCGTCCGCCGTAGAGTGCGCGGCTGAAGGTATCGCGACCCAGATCGTCGGTGCCGAACCAGTGCGCCAGCGTCGGCGCAGCCCGGCGGTTCGCCAAATCCAGGGCGTCCGGCGCGTAGGGCGCCAGGAGCGGTGCCACCATGGCCGCAACCGCAAGCACCGCCAGCCAGCGCCAGGCGCGCGTCACGACGTGACCCTCGGGTCGAGCCATGCGTGCAGCAGATCGGCCAGCAGATTGAACACCACGACGGCCACGGAACTGACCATCAGCAGGGCCATCAGCACCGTGTAGTCGCGTCGTCCGAGCGCCTCGGTGAAGAGACTGCCCACACCCGGCCACGCAAACACGCTTTCGGTCACGACCGCGCCCGGCACGAGCAGCGCGGCATCGAGCAGCACGACGGTGGCCACCGGCGCCAGTGCATTCGGCAGCGCATGGCGAGTGAGCCGCGTGCGCGCATTCACGCCTCGGGCACGCGCCGCCGCCACAAACGGCGCACGCAGCACGTCGATCATCGACGCGCGCAGGTAGCGCGACCACGCCGCCGCATGCACGAACGCAAGCACCGCGGCCGGCATCACCAGATACTGCAGCCGCGCCAGGCCGTCGCTCTCAGCGCCCCGCCCTGCCGAGGGCAGCCATCCCAGGCCGATGGCGAACACGAGCTGCAGCATCAGGCCGAGCCAGAACGCCGGAATCGACACGCCGGCCGCCGCCACCGCCGAGATCACGCGATCGATGAACGAGCGTCTAGTCACCGCGGCGATGATGCCCGCGGGGATCGCGGCTGCGAGCGCCAGCACGAACGACGCGCCCAGCAGCTCCAGCGACGCGGGCAAGCGCTCGACGATCCGGGCCAGCACTGGCCGGCCGTCGCTGAAGCTGAAGCCCCAGTCGCCGCGCACGAACGCGACGAGCCAACTCACGTACTGCTCCCACAGCGGGCGGTCGAGCCCGAGCGCGCGACGCAATCGCTCGAGATCCTCGGGCCGTACGCCAGGGTTGGACAGGTAGACCTCGAGCGGTCCGCCCGGCACGAGTTGCAGCAGTCCGAACGCGATGCCCGAGACCATGACCAGCAGCGGCACGGCCTCGGCCACCCGCCGCAGCGCCAGGCGCGCGAGTCCGTTCGAGCCGGCGCCTACTCGAGCGTCCACGCGTGCACGTTCCAGAACGGCCCGGTGTTGGTGGGATTGCCGGTGAAGCCCTTCAGGCGCGCGGGCACGGCGTCGAGCTTGGTCACGCCGTACAGCGGGATCTCGATGGCCAGATCGGCAATGCGGACCTGCGCCTCGCCGAGGATGCGTGCCCGCTCGGCCTGGCTGACGGTGCGGTCGGCCGCATAGACGAGCGCGGTCAGCGCGTCATCCGACACGTAGTTGATGTTGCGTCCGGCCGGAGGCATGCGGTCCTTGGCGAAAAACAGCGCCAGCTCGGGGTCGGCCGGGAGCTGCCACCAATGCAGCATCGCGTGGAACTTGCCCTCGAACCACAGCTTGCTGATGCTG
>JANMDX010000236.1:0-36021 GCA_031376505.1 Acidobacteriota bacterium | reverse complement strand
GAATCCCTGCTCGAGGCCGAGCTCTTTGGCATCGAAGACCGCACGGCCACCGGGGTGAAGGGCCGGCGCGGAAAGTTCGAGCATGCCGACGGCGGCACCCTGTTTCTCGATGAGGTGGCCGACCTGTCCATGGCCGCGCAGGCCAAACTGCTGCGGGCCATCCAGGATCTGGCAGTGGAACGCGTCGGCGGCCACGCCACCAGGCGCCTCGACGTGCGCATCGTCGCGGCCACCAACAAACCGCTCGTCGAGCTGGCTGAGCGCGGGCTCTTCAGGGCCGATCTGTACTACCGGCTGGGCGGTCTCGACGTTCATGTCCCCTCCCTCCGGAGTCGGCGCGAGGACATCCTGGAACTGGCGCAGTACTTCCTGGCCTGCCATGGGGAACACACTCGGCTCGCGCTGTCTACGACTGCTGCCGATGCGTTGCAGGCCTACCCGTGGCCGGGCAACGTGCGCGAGCTCCAGCGCACGCTTGAAGGGGCGCTCGCCATGTGCGGGTCGCGGGTGATCGACCTTGACGACCTGCCCCCCGCGCTCCGTAGTCCCTACGCGGACGTGGTGCTGCCCTCACTCGAGACCAACGACTCGCTGCGGATGTGGGCGAGCCGGTACACCCGTCTCGTTCTCGCGCGTTCAGGGCACAACAAGCGCCGTGCGTGCCGCGTGCTGGGGATCAGCTACCACACCTTGCAAGCCCACCTGCGATACGGCGTCGCCAGAGCGCGGCCGCGCGACGTGGAGGACGACGTGGCGTAGGCGTCCGGTCTCCTTGACCGGGCTGGGTGGGCGTAGTACGTTCAATTGGATGCCCGCGTTGCAGACGGCCTGCCCATGAGCGATACCACCGATACGCCTCTCAAGAAGACCCCCTTGCACGCTGCGCACGTGGCGCTCGGCGCCCGAATGGTGCCGTTTGGCGGCTGGGACATGCCGGTCGAGTACGCCGGCATCACGGCCGAGCATATGGCCGTGCGTACCGCTGCCGGCCTGTTCGACGTGTCGCACATGGGCCAGATCGAGCTGGCGGGGCCGAACGCGCTTGCCGCCGTTCAGCACATTACGTCGAACGACGCCTCGAAGCTGCAGAACGGGCAGGCGCAGTATTCGGCGCTCACGACCCCCGAGGGCACGTTCGTGGATGACGTGCTCGTCTATCGGTTCGCCGAACGGCACTTCTTGCTGGTCGTCAACGCCTCGAACATCACGAAGGACCACGCCTGGATCGCTTCGCACGCACCGGAAGTGGGCGAGGTGGCGATCGTCAATTCGAGTGACCGCTACGCGTTGATTGCGGTGCAGGGCCCCAAGGCCCTTGGCATCGTGCAGAAACTCACGGCGGTCGACCTCTCGAGCATCAAGTACTACTGGTTTGCTCACGGCGAAGTAGCCGGGGTTCGCGCCACGCTGTCGCGCACTGGCTACACCGGTGAAGACGGCTTCGAGATCTTCGTGCCGCCGCAGTTTGCAACGCCGCTGTGGAACGCGCTGCTCGAGGCGGGGACGTCCGACGGGCTGGTGCCGGCGGGCCTCGGCGCGCGCGATACGCTGCGCCTCGAAGCCGCCATGCGCCTGTACGGCAATGACATGGACGAAGCCTCCACGGTGCTCGAGTGCGGTCTCGGCTGGGCCGTGGGTTGGGACAAGTCCGAGTACATCGGGCGCGACGTCCTGGTGCGCCAGAAGGCCGATGGCGTCACCAAGAAGATCGTCGGCTTCGAAGTACTCGACCGCGCCATCGCGCGTCACGGCCATGCCGTGCACCACGGCGGACGTGCGGTCGGCGTGGTGACGAGTGGCACCCAGACCCCGTTCTTGAAGAAGTCCATTGGCATGGCCTATGTGCCCACGGCGCTGGCCGCGCCGGGTACCGAGTTGACAATCGACATCCGTGGCCGCATGGCGCGAGCCATCGCCGTGCCGATGCCGTTCTACAAGCGCCCGAGGAGCTGAGCATGTACCCGAGCCATCTGAAATACACCAACGATCACGAGTGGGTCAGTGTCGACGGCGGCCACGGCACCGTTGGCATCACGCATTTCGCCCAGCAGCAGCTCGGCGACGTCGTCTACGTGGAGCTCCCCGACGTGGGCACCACGCTCACGGTGGGCCAGCCGTTCGGCACCATCGAGTCGGTGAAAGCTGTCTCGGAGCTCTTCGCCCCGGTGAGCGGGACGGTGGTGGAAGTGAACACCACGCTCAAGGATCGCCCCGACGCCATCAACAGCGCACCGCACGACGCGTGGATGATCAAGGTGCAGCTCGGCAACCCCGCCGATGTCGCGGCCTTGCTCGGCGCCACCGAGTACGAAGCGCTCACGCACTGAACCCCCTCTTTCCAGTAGCTGCAGACCTGCCGATGGATACGTTCGTTCGCCGACACGTTGGACCTCGCCCTGACGATCTGACCGACATGCTTGCCACGATCGGCGCGCCGTCACTCGACGCGCTCATCGACGAAGCGATCCCTGCGTCCATCCGGCGAGTTGGTCCCGTGGCCTTGCCCCCTGGCGAGAGCGAGCACGAGTATCTGGCGCGGCTGGGCGTCGTGGCGAAGCAGAACCGCGTGTTGCGCTCCTGCATCGGCCTCGGCTACTACGACACGATCACGCCGAGCGTGATCCGGCGTTGCCTCTTCGAGAATCCGAGCTGGTATACCCCGTACACGCCGTACCAGGCCGAAATCGCCCAGGGACGCCTCGAATCGCTGCTCAATTTTCAGACGATGGTGTGCGATCTCACGGGGCTGCCCGTGGCGACGGCATCGCTGCTCGACGAGGCGACTGCGGCTGGTGAAGCGATGACGCTGCTGCATCGCGTGTCACCGAAGAAGCCGGGCACGGGCGGCATCTTCCTGGCGTCTGACCGCGTCTTTCCGCACACGCTCGCGGTGCTCCAGAGCCGTGCCGAGCCGCTCGGCATCGACCTGCGCGTCGGGCCCGCCGCCGAGATGGCGTGTGGCGACCCCGGCGTCTTTGGCGTTCTGCTGCAGTATCCCGACGAGCGCGGAGCGATTGCCGATCTTGGCAGCCTCATCGCGGCCGCTCACGCCGCCAAGGTGCTGGTCGCCGTGGCCACCGACCTGCTGGCGCTCACGCTCATCACGCCTCCCGGCGAGGCCGGCGCCGACGTCGTGTTCGGCAACTCGCAGCGCTTCGGCGTGCCGCTCGGGTTCGGCGGTCCGCACGCCGCGTTCTTTGCGACGCGTCAGGAACACGTGCGGCACGCGCCGGGCCGCATCATCGGCGTATCGGTCGACGTGCACGGTCAGCGGGCCTATCGCATGGCGCTGCAGACGCGCGAGCAGCACATCCGCCGCGAGAAGGCCACGTCGAACATCTGCACGGCGCAGGCCTTGCTGGCCAACATGGCCGCGATGTACGCGGTGTATCACGGGGCCGACGGCCTGACCGCGATCGCCACCAGAGTGCACGGCATGGCCCGAGCGCTTGCCGCTGCAGTGACCACCCTTGGGATCCCTCAAGAAAACACGCACTACTTCGACACCCTGCGCTTCACCCTTCCGCCGGCACAGGCCGCGGCGGTCCGGACGGCGTCGGTCCAGGCTGGTTTCAATCTGCGGCACATCGGTGACACGGGCATCGGCGTGTCGCTCGACGAGACGACCACCGCGGCCGAGGTTCAGGCGCTCGTGGGCGTGTTTGCGGCCGCGGTGGGGAAGGCCGCGGCGGCCCCGGTGCTGACTGCTGGCGACGCCTTGCCGCCCGCGCTGCGCCGCACCTCGGCGTTCCTCACACATCCGGTCTTCGAGCGCCATCGCTCGGAAAGCCAGATGATGCGCTATCTGAAGTGCCTCGAGCGGAAGGACATCGGCCTTGATGTGTCGATGATTCCGCTTGGCTCGTGCACGATGAAGCTCAACGCCGCGAGCGAGATGTTCCCGGTGAGCTGGCCCGAGTTCTCGCGCATGCATCCGTTCGTGCCGTCCGATCAGGCTCAGGGCTACGCGGTGGTGTGCCGCGAGCTCGAAGAGGCGCTGGCCGAACTGACGGGGTTCTCCGCCGTGTCCCTGCAGCCGAATTCCGGAGCGCAGGGCGAACTGACTGGCCTGCTGGTGATCCGGGCATGGCACAACGACCGTGGTGATTCCCATCGCCACGTCGTGCTCATTCCCTCATCGGCGCACGGCACCAATCCGGCGAGCGCGGTCATGGCCGGCTACAAGGTGGTCGTGGTGTCGTCCGACGACTCGGGCAACATCGACCTGGCCGATCTCAGGACGAAGGCCGACGCTCACAAGGCGAACCTCGCTGCGCTGATGGTCACGTATCCTTCCACGCACGGCGTGTTCGAGGATGCCATTCGCGACATCTGCGCCACGGTGCACACCCACGGCGGACAGGTCTACATGGACGGCGCGAACATGAACGCGCAAGTGGGCCTTACGAGTCCGGCGCTCATCGGCGCCGACGTCTGTCACATCAATCTGCACAAGACGTTCGCCATTCCGCATGGTGGGGGCGGTCCGGGCATGGGACCGATTGCCGTCGCGGCGCATCTCGCGCCGTACCTGCCCGGTCATCCGCTCGTGGCCACTGGCGGCGCCAAGGCCATCCTGCCGGTGTCGGCCGCGCCCTGGGGCAGCGCCAGCATCCTGCTGATTTCGTACGGCTACATCAAGATGCTCGGCGGCGACGGCGTCACGGAGGCGACGAAGTACGCCATCCTCAACGCCAACTACATCAAGTCGCGGCTCGAAGAGCAGTTCGACGTGCTGTACACGAGGCCCAACGGACGAGTGGCCCATGAGATGATTTTCGACCTCCGGAAATTCAAGGCCCACGGCGTCGAAGAGAGCGACGTGGCCAAACGTCTGATGGACTACGGCTTTCATGCGCCGACCGTTTCGTTTCCGGTGCCCGGCACGATCATGATCGAGCCGACCGAAAGCGAAGACAAAGCCGAGCTCGATCGGTTCTGCGACGCCCTCCTGTCGATTCGACGCGAGATCGACGACGTGGTGAGCGGCCGTGCCGACGCCGCGGATAACCTGCTGAAGAACGCGCCCCACACGGCGGCCCGGGTCACGGCTAACGTGTGGAGTCATCCCTATTCGCGCGAGTCGGCCGCGTATCCGCTGCCGTGGGTCAAGGCGAACAAGTTCTGGCCGAGCGTGAGCCGGATCGACAACCCCTACGGCGACCGCAACCTGATGTGCATCTGCCCGCCCATAGAGGCGTACGAGGACTAGCGCTGGTGGGGCAGCGAAGGCCCGCACCCCCGTGTGCTAGACTCGCGCCCGTGCGGCCGGTGCGGGTGCTGACGGCGAAGCAGATGCGGGCCGTCGATCGGCGTACGATCGACGACATCGGCCTGCCGTCACTGGTCTTGATGGAAAACGCCGGCCGCCAGGTGGTGGCGGCGCTCGAGTCGCTCATCCACGAGCTGTCGAGTCGGCGGGTCGTGGCGCTCTGTGGCACTGGCAACAACGGCGGCGACGGCTTTGTGGTCGCGCGCACGCTGTACCAACACGGCGTCGACGTGTCGGTGGTGCTGATTGGCGTGGCCGCCGACGTGCGTGGCGACGCCCGGGTGAATCTCGACATCATCGGCCGGCTCGGTGTGCCGATTGTCGAAGTGGCCGATGCGCACACCTGGGAGCTGCACGCGACGCAGGTGACTTCCGCCGACCTCGTGATCGACGCCATGATGGGCACGGGTCTGACCCGCGCGCTGACGGGCGTGCACGAGACCGTGATCGCGGACCTCAACTCGTCGCCCGCGACGGTCGTCTCCATCGACGTGCCGTCGGGGATGTCGGCCGATACCAACGAACTCATCGGACCTGCCGTGCGCGCCGACGTCACCGTGAGCCTGGGCGCGCCCAAGGTCCCGCTCGTGCTGCCGCCGGCCGAGCATGCGGCGGGCGACGTCGTCGTGGCCGATATCGGCATACCGTTTTCGGTCATCGACGAGGCCGACGGACCGCGGCTCTACCTGCTGACGCGCGACTACGTGCGGACGTTGGTGCCGGCGCGCGGCCCCGAGGCGCATAAGGGCGACTTCGGGCGCGTGGTCGTCGCTGGCGGGTCGCGCGGCATGACCGGTGCCGCCGTGCTCGCGGCGCGGGGCGCGCTGCGGTCAGGCGCCGGCCGGGTCACGGTGGCCACGCCGGCGTCCCTGCAGTCAATTGTGGCGGGCCTCGGCGTAGAGTTCATGACCCATGGGCTGCTCGAGGCCGACGGCGTCTGCCGGCGCGAGGCTGCCGACGAGGTGCTGGCGCTTGGCGCAGAGGTCCTGGCCGTAGGCCCCGGGCTCGGGACCGGCCCGCACGTAAGGGCGTTTGTGCGCCACCTCCTCGAGCGGTGCGATGTGCCGCTCGTGCTCGATGCCGATGCGCTGAATGCGTGTGCGGGAGACGCCACGGTGCTAGCTGGACGCGAGGACCGGCCACTCATCATCACGCCCCACCCGGGGGAGATGGCGCGGCTGGTGGGCTGTTCGACCGGCGATGTGCAGGCCAATCGGCTCGGCCTGGCGGTGGAGTTTGCGACGACGCACCACGTATACGTCGTCCTCAAGGGCTACCGGACGATCATCGCGTTGCCCGACGGCCAAGCGTTCGTGAATCCAACCGGCACACCCGGGATGGCCACCGGCGGCAGTGGCGACGTGCTCACAGGGATGATCGCGTCGTGGGTCGGCCAGCTCATGGATCCTGGGCACGCGTGTCAACTCGCGGTGTACCTGCACGGCGCCGCCGGGGAACTCGCGGAGGCCGATGAGGGCGACGTGGCCATGTTGGCTGGCGACGTTGTAGTGCACCTTGGCGAGGCGCTGCTGGAACTCACCGCGCGAGGTGGCACGGCACTGACTGACGAGTGAGCAGCCCGATCGAGACGGTGGGTGAGGAAGGCACTCTCGAGGTCGCGGCAGCGCTTGCGGCCACGCTCGGACCGACGGATGTCGTCTTACTGCACGGCGACCTTGGGGCCGGGAAGACCGTGTTCGTGCGCGGTCTCGCGCGTGGATTGGGTTTGTCGGCCGACGTCGTGACGAGCCCGACGTTCTCGCTGGCGCATGAATACCGCGGCGGTCGCTTGCCACTGGTCCATCTCGATCTCTACCGCATCGACCGCATCGAACTCGACGACGTGGGCTTTGACCAGGGGTTGGCCGACGCAGGCGTGCTCGTGGTCGAGTGGGCGGAGCGTCTGACGCACGCGCCCGCGGGCGCCATCGTCATCACGATCACCGACCGCGGCGGAGACGCTCGCGCAGTGTCGATTGCACGGACATGACGGAGTACCGCCACCATTCCAACCCGGACCGCCGGCAGCGGCGACGCGTGCGGCCGCAGAGGCCGCCGCGAACACGTCTGCGGCCCCCTATTCGGTCCGGTAGTTCGGAGCTTCCTTCGTGATCGTCACGTCGTGCACGTGGCTCTCGCGCTGGCCCGCAGGGGTAATGCGCACGATGTGCGCGTCGCGCTGCAGGTCGTCGATGGTGCCACAGCCGCAGTACCCCATCCCAGCGCGGAGGCCGCCGACCAGTTGATGTACGAGTGACGCCAGGCTGCCCTTGTGTGGTACCCGACCTTCGATGCCTTCGGGCACGAGCTTGTCCGTGCTGCCTTTGCCCTCGAGCTGGAACTCGTCTTGAAAGTAGCGGTCGCGGCTCCCCTGGCGCATCGCGCCAAGCGAGCCCATGCCGCGGTATTCCTTGAAGCTGCGGCCCTGGAACAGGATCAGCTCTCCAGGGCTCTCGTCGGTACCCGCAAACAGGTTGCCGATCATCACCGACGTTGCGCCCACGGCCAAGGCCTTCACGACGTCGCCCGAGTAGCGGATGCCGCCATCGGCGATGATCGGCACGCCGTACGGCCGCGCGGCCTGCGCGCATTCGTAGATCGACGAGATCATCGGCATGCCGACGCCAGCCACGACCCGGGTGGTACAAATCGAGCCGGCGCCGATGCCGACCTTCACCCCGTCCACGCCGAGCTTGATCAGGGCCTCGGTGGCTTCCGCCGTGGCGACGTTGCCGGCCACGATGTCCACTTCGGGGTAGCGGCGGCGCAGCTCGCGCACCATATCGAGCACGCCCTGGCTATGGCCGTGCGCGGTGTCGACGACGAGCACGTCCACATTCGCCGCGACGAGCGCGGCCGCGCGGTCGAGGGTGTTCTGGGCCGTGCCAATGGCGGCGCCGCAGCGCAGGCGGCCGAGCGAGTCCTTGCAGGCGTTGGGATACTTGATCGCCTTCTGGATGTCCTTGACCGTGATGAGACCCTTCAAGCGATAGGCGTGGTCAACGACCAGAAGCTTTTCGACCTTTTTCTGGTGAAGGATCTCGCGAGCCTCGTCCAGCGTCGTGCCGACCGGCACCGTGATGAGGTTCTCTTTCGTCATCACGTCGGCGACGGCCTGCTGGGTGTTGGTCTCGAAGCGCAGATCGCGGTTGGTCAGAATACCGACCAGCCGCCCTTCCTTGCTGCCATCTTCGGTGACGGGCACGCCCGAGATGCGGTAGTGCGCCATCATCGCCAGCGCTTCATGAATGCGGTGGGTTGGCGACAGGGTGATGGGATTCACGATCATCCCGCTCTCGGAGCGCTTCACGCGGTCCACCTCGACGGCCTGTTCCTCGATCGACAGATTCTTGTGGATGATGCCGAGGCCGCCCTGCTGCGCCATGGCAATGGCCATGGACGACTCGGTCACCGTGTCCATGGCGGCGCTGAGCAGCGGCACGAAGAGCGGGATGTTCCGCGTCAGCCGCGTCGAGACGTCCACCTGCGCGGGCAGCACATTCGAGTAGCGCGGCACCAGCAGCACGTCGTCGAAGGTAAGCGCGGTGGAGAGGGACGCGTCAAGGGACGTGCGCGTCGGCGTAGCACTGGCGATCGGCAAGGTCATGGGTGGTCGTCTCGCGGGGCAGATGCGCGAAAGGCCGACACACGGGTCGGCCTTTCGCGTCGGGAAGCGCGGTGTGCGGCTGCGGGGGCAGGCATCAGTTGGCGCCGTGGCACTTCTTGTACTTCTTGCCGCTGCCGCAATAGCAGGGTTCGTTGCGGCCGATCTTGGGTTCGTCGCGCCTCACCTGCGTCACGGGCGCATCGTCGCCGCCGGTACGCGCCGGACGGGACGCGCCAGGCGCCGGGAAACCGGTGGTCGGCGCCGGCGGCGGAAAGCTCGCGGTCGCCGAATCCGAGGGCCCACTGTAGGTCAAGGGCGTCTGTCGGCGCGGGGCCGGGCGCACCGGCGCCACGATCGCGTCGGGCTCGCCTTCGACGGGCCGCAGCCACCAGAGGTACCGCACCATCTCTGCCTCGACGCGGCTGCGCATGTCCTGGAAGAGCGTGTAGCTCTCCTTTTTGTACTCGACCAGCGGATCACGCTGGCCATAGCTGCGCAGGCTGATGCCGTCCTTCAGGTGGTCGAGCGAGTAGAGGTGGTCCTTCCACTGCGTGTCGACGATCTGCAGCATCAGATCGCGCTCGACCCGGCGCAGGATCTCGCCGGGCACCAGGCGTTCCTTGTCGACGTACTTCGCCTGCACACGGGCCCAGAGTGCTTCGCGAAGCTCGGCCCGCCGGGCATGGTCGAAGGGCACGGCGGCGTAGTCGGTCTCATCGAGTGAGAAGAGCTCGCTGAGCTCGCGGCGCAGCGCATCGAGGTCCCAAGTGTCGATGTCGGCGTCTTTCGCGCAGTACAGATTCACCTTGTCGTCGACCAGGTCCTCGGCAGTGGCAAGGAGATATCCCCGGGTATCCGACGTCTCGTCCTCGGTGATCCGCACGACCCCGTCGAGCACCTCGCGCCGCAGCGTGTAGACGCTCTCACGCTGCTTGTTCATGACGTCGTCGTACTCGAGCAGGTGCTTGCGCACCGCGAAGTTCTGGGCCTCGACCTGCTTCTGCGCGCGCTCGATGGCGCGCGACACCATGCCGTGCTCGATCGGCACGCCTTCTTCCATGCCCAGGCGCTGCATCAGACCCGAAATGCGGTCGGACCCGAAGATGCGCATCAGGTCGTCTTCGAGCGACAGATAGAAACGCGAGCTGCCCGGATCGCCCTGGCGGCCAGCGCGGCCGCGCAGCTGGTTGTCGATACGGCGCGCCTCGTGCCGTTCGGTGCCGAGGATATGCAGACCGCCCTGCGCGATCACCTCAGCGTGCTCGGCGTCGCACTGCGCCTTGAAGTGGCGGAAGATGCGCTCCCAGTCCTTGCGAGGCACGCGGTAGTTCTCACCGTGAGAGAAATAGACGGACTCTTCGTCGTCCACGAATCGCTCTTCGCCGCGCTCGAGCACCTGGGCCACGGCTTCAGCGAGACACTGCTGGCGCGCCATGTGGTCGGGGCTGCCGCCAAGCAGGATGTCGGTGCCGCGGCCCGCCATATTGGTGGCGATGGTCACCATGCCGAGCCGTCCGGCTTGGGCCACGATCTCGGCTTCCTGGGCGTGGTATTTGGCGTTCAGCACCACGTGCTTGATACCGCGCCGCTTCAGCATCGCCGAGATCTTCTCGGATTTTTCGATGCTGACCGTGCCGACGAGCACGGGCCGGCCATTTGTTTGTTGCTCGGTGATGTCGGCGACGATGGCGTCGTACTTCTCGACCGCCGTCCGGTAGACCAGGTCGGGTTCCTCGATCCGGCGCATTGGCTTGTTGGTAGGAATCACCATCACGTCGAGCTTGTAGATCTTGTTGAACTCCGGTGCCTCGGTCTCGGCAGTGCCGGTCATGCCGGACAGCCTGGCGTACTTGCGGAAGTAGTTCTGAAAGGTGATGGTCGCAAGCGTCTGGTTCTCGCGTTCGATCTTCACACCTTCTTTGGCCTCGACGGCCTGATGGAGGCCGTCGCTCCAGCGGCGGCCAGGCATGAGGCGGCCCGTGAACTCGTCGACGATCACGACTTGCCCGTCCTTGATCATGTACTCGACGTCGAGCCGGTAGTGCGTATGGGCGCGCAGGCCCTGCTGCACGTGATGCAGGAGCGGCATGTTGATCGGGTCGTAGAGACCGCCCGCCTGCAGCCGGTGCGCCAGGAGCTTCTCGGCCTTCGCAATGCCGGCCTCGGTGAGCGTGACCGTCTTGCCCTTCTCGTCGACCGTGTAGTCGCCGGATGCCTCCATCCGCTCGCGGTCTTCGGTTTTCACCTGGCCCTGGTGCACCAAGCCGCGCGTGAGCGAAGGAATGATGCGGTCGACCTCGTAGTAGAGGTCGTTCGATTCCTCGGCCGGGCCGGAGATGATGAGCGGCGTGCGCGCTTCGTCGATGAGAATGCTGTCGACTTCGTCGACGACCGCGAAGTTGTGCCCGCGCTGCACCATGCGCGACAGGTCGAACTTCATGTTGTCACGCAGGTAGTCGAAGCCGAACTCGTTGTTGGTGCCGTAGGTGATGTCGCAGGCGTACGCGGCCTGGCGCTGCTCGTCGTTGAGGTCGTGCTGGATCACGCCGACGGTGAGCCCGAGGAAGCGGTAGATGCGGCCCATCCACTCCGCATCGCGGCGGGCCAGGTAGTCATTCACCGTGACCACGTGGACGCCCTTGCCGCTGAGCGCGTTGAGATAGGCGGGCAGCGTGGCCATGAGGGTCTTACCCTCGCCGGTTTTCATCTCGCCGATTTTGCCCTGGTGCAGGACCATGCCGCCGATCAGCTGCACGTCATAGTGCCGCATGTTCAGCACCCGCTTGCCGGCCTCGCGCACGAGGGCAAACGCCTCCGGCAACAGATCGTCGAGCGGCTCGCCCTGCTGGGCGCGGGCGCGGTAGGCGGTCGTGGCGGCGCGCAGGCCGTCGTCCGGCAGCGCGCGCATGGCGGGTTCGAGTTCACAGATGCGGACCACAAGCGGCAGGAGCCGCTTGAGGTCGCGGTCGTTCTGGGTGCCGAAGACCTTGGCGAGGAGGTTACCGACCATGCGGGATTGACACGGATTTTGAGATTCGGAGAATGTTACCGGCGACGGCAGGGGCCGTCAAGGAACGGAGCGGGGCGAGCGCGATCAGTCGCCGCCGGTCTGGCGCGCGCTCTTCAGCAGGAACTGCAGCGGGTTCAGCAAGCGGTCGTTCACCCGCACTTCGTAGTGCAAGTGCGGAGCGGTTGCGCGCCCGGTGGCACCGACCCGACCGATGAGATCGCCGCGCTTCACCTTGCTGCCGACTTCGACCTCGAACTTCGAGAGATGGCCGTAGCGCGACTCCAGACCGAAGCCGTGGTCGATGCGGATGAGATTGCCGTAGTCGCTGAACACGCTCGCGAGCACGACGGTGCCGTCGGCGGTGGCGTAGACCGGCGAGCCGCGATCGGCAGAGATGTCGAGACCTGGGTGGAAGTCAGCGCCGCCTGTGAAAGGATCACGGCGGGCGCCCATCGCCGAGGTCAGCCAGCCGGCGGCCGGCCAGATCGACGGCGTCGCGGCGGCCAGGGCGTTGCGCTTGTCGACGCCCGACTGGACCGACTCGAGCCGGCTTTCAAGACCCTGCAGCAGGTCGCGCAGCAGCCCGAAGGTGTCTTCGGGCGAGTTCAGGCTGGGCAGCATCGCGAGCCCGGGAGAACTCGAGCCGCCGCCCATCGCGCGCGATTTGACGATGGCCGGGAGCTTGTCCATGGCCGAGCGCAGTGCCGGGTCGAGCGCCGCGCGTCCGCCCAGGTCGTCAAGTGCCGTCTGCAAGCCCTGAATCTGGCCGGTGAGTGCTTCGGTCGCACCCCGGTAGCTCGACAACTCGAGTTCGAGCGTGGCGTGCGAGACGTAAAGGTCCGCGACGTCGGACTTGGCCTTCCACGCGGCACCCATGCCCACGAGCACGGGCAGGGTGATGGCTGTGGTGATCACGATCAGCGCCGGACGAAGCCCGACGGTGAAGCGCCGAACGACGCCGGTCTGGCGGTCGGCGAGCAGGATCGTGTATCGCGTGGAGGGCATCCGGGAATTTGGTATGACGCTCGGCCCGGAACTCCGGCCCGAAGCAATCCAAGGAGGATACCTGCCGCGGAGGTGAGAAGTCCAGACCAGGATTGCCTGGTGGCGAATAAACGGCGAATTCAGGTCTGGGACCCTTGAGGCGGCGCATCGCGAAACTGCAAGGCCTCGAGCAGGTGCCCTTCCCCCAGCGGATCGCTGCCGTCGAGGTCGGCCACCGTGCGCGCGACCCGCAGCACGCGGTGCACGGCACGGCCGGTCAGGCGCAGCCGGCTCGCCGCCGCGGCAAGCGCGGCGCGGGACCTGCCGTCGAGTGCGGCCACGCGTTCGAGCGCGCGTGGCGAGAGCCGGCTGTTGAGCGCCGCGATCCCCGGAGCTGCCCGGGTGCGCTGCCGCGCCCGGGCATATTCCACGCGCGCCCGGACGGCGGCCGAACTCTCACCCGACGGCCCTGCAGTCAGGGTGTCGAACGGAATCGGCGCCAGTTCCACCGTCAGGTCGATCCGATCGCGCAGCGGCCCCGAGATGCGGTCGTAATAGCGCTGCACGGCCAGAGGCGTGCAGCGGCACGACCGCCTCGCCTGACCAGCCAGTCCGCAGGGGCACGGATTCATTGCCGCAACCAGCGTGAAGGCGGCAGGAAAGGCGACCGTGCCCGACGCCCTCGAGACGCGCACTTGGCCCTCCTCGAGCGGCTGGCGCAGCGACTCGAGCACCCGGCGCGCGAATTCCGGCAGTTCGTCGAGGAAGAGTACGCCGTGATGCGCCAACGTGACCTCGCCGGGCCGCGGCACGCTGCCGCCGCCGACCAGTGCCGCTTCCGACGCGGTATGGTGCGGTGCGCGGAACGGCCGCGTGCCGAGCAGCCCCGCGCCCGGTGTCAACAGGCCGGCGACCGAGTGCACGGCGGTGACTTCGAGGGCCTCTTCGAAGGAGAGCGGCGGCAGTACACCGGGCATGCGCCGCGCCAGCATCGTCTTGCCCGAGCCCGGAGGCCCGACAAACAGCAGGTGATGGCCGCCGGCGGCCGCCACCTCCAGTGCCCGCCGTGCGGCCTGCTGCCCGCGTACGTCGACCAGATCGCTGTCCCCGTCGGTAACCACCGCGCGGAGCAAGGGGGTGACCGGCGAGTGTGTCCGTGCCTCTGGGGGGTGCTGCAGCAGGGCTACCGCCTCGGCCAGGGTCCGCACCGGCCACACCGCCAGTCCGTTCACGACCGCCGCCTCGGAGGCGTTGGCAGACGGCAGCACGAGCGCGCGGACGCCCTGCCGATGCAGACCCAACGCGACCGGCAGGACGCCCCTCGACGGCAGCACGGCGCCGTCGAGTGATAACTCGCCGATGACGGCGAGCCGGAGCGTGTCGTGACGCGGCACCACCCCGGCCGCGGCAAGAATCGCCACGGCAATGGGCAGGTCGAATGCCGCCCCCGCTTTCCTCACGTCGGCCGGCGCGAGGTTCACCGTAATGCGGTGGTCGGGAAAATCGAAGCCCGAGTTGCGGATGGCGGCCCGCACGCGGTCACGGCTCTCGCGCACGCTGGCATCGGGCAGGCCGACCATCGCAAAGACGGGCAGTCCAAACGAGACGTCGACTTCCACGGTGACCGGAAACGCATCGATGCCGCGAAGCGCGGCGCTCAACACCTGGGCCAACACGCCCGGGATGTTCCAAAGGGGATGCCAGGTGCGAGTGACGGAAATGCCGGTCAGAACCCGCTACCGACGATGCGTTCGTTGCGGAAGGCGCAACCGCGACGCGTTTGACGCAGTGCAGATCCTGCGCGGGCCGAGGGCCTACTGCGCGGCCGCAGCGCGGGCGGTGAGGATCTGCAAGCGGTCGCCGATGTCGATGGCCGTACCGGGCAGCTTGTTCCACGCACGCAGGTTCTCCACGCTGACGCCGTGGCGGCGCGCAATCGAGAACAGCGTGTCGCCCTTGCGCACCCGGTAGACCACGCGCGCGGGCTCGTCCTCGCGCTCGTCTCGACGCGCGGCCGCTACCGTCGCAGCGGCGGCTGCCGGCCGGCCGGCCAGCAGGGCGGGCGAGGGCGCGCGGGGTACGAGCAACCGCTGTCCGGGGCGCACCGGCGCGCCGATGCGGAGGTAGTTGGCCTCGGCGAGGTCGGCGCGCGACACGCCGAGCCGACGCGCAATCGACGGCAGTGACTCGCCCTTCCTCACGGTGTGCCACTGTAATGAGACCGCGTCCTCAGGCGGGGAGTCGTGCTGCGCGTCGAGCACGAGCGAGGCGGTGCCCATCGGCACCCGAAGCTGATAGTCGCGTTGCCGCACAGGCGTCGTCCAGCGGCGCAGTTCGGGGTTGAGAGCTCGGATATCCTCCGCCGACACGCCCGCCCATTCAGCCACGCGCCGCAGGTCGGCAGGGGCGGTGAGAACCACGACATCGGTCACGACGGGCGAGACCGAGGGCACTTCGAAGCCGTACTTCTCTGGGTTTCTCGCGATGATCGCAGCCGCGAGGATCATCGGCACATAGTCGCGCGTCTCGCGGGGCAAGTGCTTGGTCGACGCGCTCAGTTCCCAGAAGTCGGTCAGCCCCGACCGTTTCACCGCCCGCTGCACGCGGCCCGGCCCGCCGTTGTACGACGCCAGCGCCAGGTGCCAGTCGTCAAACGTACGGTGCAGGCTTTTCAGATACTTGGCCGCGGCCCGGGTGGCCTTCTCGGGGTCGGCGCGCTCGTCGATGAACCAGTCGTGCTTGAGTCCGTTTTCCGTGCCGGTGCCTCGCATGAATTGCCAGACGCCGCGGGCGCTGGCGCGCGAGAGTGCCGTGGCCTTGAACGCGCTTTCCACCAGCGGCACGTAGGCCAGGTCCAACGGGAGCCCTTCGTCCGCGAACACGGACTGAATCATCGGCATGTACTGAGCGCCGCGCGACAGGCCATCGGTCAGGAACCCCCGCAGGCGGCCCTGAAAGAGCTCGACGAAACGCAGCACGCGGTCGTTGAGCGGAATCGGAATGTCGTGAGCCGTGGCCGCCAGGTCGGCGAGTACGGCCCTGGCCACCTCGGGCGCCGGCGTGCCCTCGGACTCGGCTGCCGGCAGCGAGAGCAGCGTGTCGATGGTGGCTGGCTCGGAAGCCGTCTCGGTGAAGCCATCCCCGCGCGCGAGGGCGGCAAGTTCCAGCGCGCTGATGCGGTCGATGAGCGAGTCGAGTGAGGCGCTGAAGCGGGCGTCGGCCCGAGCGCCGCCAGGCAGTTCCATGAGCGTCTCGAGCGCACGATCGAAGGCCGCACGGGCATCTCGCAGGTGGCCATTCTCGACGGCGGCGCGGCCGGTCTCGAAGGCCCGTTCCGCAGAGGCAATCACCGCCCCTGCCGGGTCGATCGGCAGAGCGGCAGCCGCAGGCGCCGTGATCAGCGCAGCTGGCGCGCCCACGCTGGCGACGACGGGAGGCCGGTGGGCCCCGCACGCCGCGCAGAGTGGAAGGACGAGCGAGAGCAGGAGGCGTCGGTACATGCCGGTCAAGAGCTGTGACGCTAACACGCCGGCGCACGGCCGGTCAAACGCACCGTCCGAACCCACGCGCTGCTGCAACTGCAAGAAAATATGAGGGTTACCTGGCGGCGCCGTCGAGCCACACGAACACATCGCCCGTTGCGGCGGCATCGCGGGCGGCCGGCGTCACGATGGTGCGCGGACCAACGACGATGCGGCCACCCGTACGGGCCGCGGCCCGCACGTCGTCTTCGCACACAAACGGCACGGGCGGGCCCAGCGTGGGCGCGGCTTGCGGCGACGCCGGTGTCGGCCCACCGCGTGACGCCAGGAAACGGTCGATGCCGTCGGACACGCGTTCGTTCGGGAGCGAGTCGGGCGATCGTCGCCGGGGCGCTTGCGGCAACGCCGGCGCGTCGGTGGGCAGGGCTGGCAAGGCCCCTCCCGGGGCCACGACCGGCGCGGTCCGCGGGGCGCGGGGCCGCAGCTCGTAGGCGATGCGCTTGATGTTGAGCAGGTGCCGCGGCGTGATGTTGTCCGACGTGATGTTCCCGCCGTAGCCGCCGCAGCCAAGCGTCATCGCCGGGTCGAGTCCGGTCGTGAGGCCAATCGAGCCGTGGGTGGTCGCGGTGTTGACGCAGATGCGGAAGGCCGGCTTGTGCAGGCCGAACTCGAGGATGATCGCGTCATTCTGTGAGTGGATCGACATGGTGTGACCCATGCCGCCGTACTGCAGAATCTGTCTGGC
Source organism: Acidobacteriota bacterium (assembly GCA_031376505.1). Classification (GTDB taxonomy): domain Bacteria; phylum Acidobacteriota; class Vicinamibacteria; order Vicinamibacterales; family UBA2999; genus CADEFD01. The sequence goes on along the minus strand of JANMDX010000236.1, from coordinate 18,921 downwards.
GCGCTCGCAGCCTTCCCGCCAGTCGGCCACCTCGTAGTACGACAACACCGGGCACAGCTTTTCAATCGACAAGGGAAAGTCGCGACCGACGCCCGCCAGCGGAGCGATGAGGGCGCGGGTGCTGGGTGGCACGTCGATGCCGACGTGCGCGGCGATATGCACCGCCGACTTGCCGACCAGCGCCGGATTGGGCAGGCGCGCCGGCGTGATGAGCACTTGAGCGAGGCGCGTGGTGTCGCGGTCAGACAGGAAGTGGCCGCCGCCCGCCTGGAACGCTGCGCGGAGGGCGGGCGCCACTGCGCAGTCGACCACCACCGAGTTCGGCGACGAGCACAGCACGCCGTTGTCGAAGCTCTTTCCCGCCAGGATGTCGTCGGCCGCCTTGGCGAGGTCGGCCGACGACTCGACGTAGCACGGCGCGTTTCCAGGCCCGACGCCGTAGGCCGGCTTGCCGGCCGAGTAAGCGGCCCGCACCAGCCCCATGCCGCCGGTGGCAAGAATCACTGAGACCTCGCGCGCGCGCATCAGCGCCTGCGTGCCGTGCAGCGACACGGTGGTCATCCAGCCGATGGCGCCGTCGGGAAGGCCCGCGCGGTAGCCCGCGTCGGTCATGAGTTCGGCCGTGCGCGTGATGCAGCGCGCTGCCGAGGGATGCGGGCTGAGCACCACCGCGCACCGTGCCTTGATGCTGATGAGCAGCTTGTAGATCGCTGTCGAGGTCGGATTCGTGGAGGGCACGATCGCCGCCACGACGCCGAACGGCTCGGCGATCTCTATGATCCGCCGGTCGTCGTGACGCGCGACGACGCCGACGGTCTTCATGGGGCGGATGAACGCGTGCACGTCGCGGGCGGCAAAGACGTTCTTCTGCAGCTTGTCGGCGGCTACGCCATAGCCGGTCTCGTCGCACGCCAGCTGGGCCAGTGGCGCGGCTTCGGCGAGCGCAGCGGCCGCCATTGAATCGACGATTTCGTCGATCTGGACTTGGGACAGCTCGGCCAGCGTTTGTTGGGCGGCCTTGGCGCGCCGTGCCAGGGTGTGGGCCTCGGCGACAGACGCGTGATCGCGAGGGGTGAGGGCCGTGGTGGTGTCGGAGGCCATCGGCGCCGGCTCGGCGTCTTACGCCTTGGAGAGAATACGCTCGACGTCGGCGTGCGGGCGGGGGATCACGTGCACCGACACCAACTCGCCGACCCGCCGTGCCGCAGCGGCGCCTGCGTCAGTGGCCGCTTTGACCGAACCGACGTCGCCCCGGACGAGCACAGTCACGTAAGCGGCGCCGATGTACTCGGTGCCGACGAGCACGACGTTTGCGGCTTTCACCATCGCGTCGGCGGCTTCGACCGACCCGATGAAACCTCGGGTCTCGACCATTCCCAGCGCGTCCTGTCCGTTGTCCATTGTCGGGCGACGGCCAAGCCGTCAGGCGCAGAACTGTACCACAATTTCGGGGGGACGCCGGTAGCGCTGTCGTGCTGGAGACGCTATCATGTCAGCTCATACGCTATGCACACCACCATTACCACTCGTGGCGCCCGGACGATTCTTGCTCTCTGCGCCTTGTCGGCCGCCGCATGCGGGAAGCCGGCGGATACCACGCCCGCCCAAGGCACCCTGACGATTCAGATGTCCCGGGCCCGGGTCGCGCTCGGCAGCCCGGTCGACATCACCTACAAATTCACTCTGGCGAGCAATGCCGTCAACCTCGGCCCGCGCAAGGTGTTCGTGCACTTCGTGGACGCCGACGGCGAGCAGATGTGGACCGACGACCATGACCCGCCGACGCCGACGTCGACCTGGAAACCCGGCCAGACCGTAGAGTACACGCGCACCGTGTTCGCGCCGGTGTATCCGTACGTGGGCCAGGCCAAAGTCGTGGCGGGTCTATACGACCTGAAATCCGGCGACCGCGTGAAGCTCACTGGCACCGACGCCGGGGGCCGCGCCTACGATTCTGCCCAGTTCGAGCTGTTGCCGCAGACCGAGAACGTCTTTCTGATCTTCAAGGACGGCTGGCACGCCGTGGAAGCCGCGACCGGCAATACGATGGTCGAGTGGCAGTGGACGAAAAAGGAGGCCACGCTGGCGTTCCGCAACCCGCGCCGCGACGCGGTGTTGTTCTTCCAGGCCGACAATCCCGGTACGGCGGCGACGGCCGCGAAATCCGTGGAGATCCGCCTCGGCGATCAGGTTCTGCAGGTCGTGCCGCTTGGCACCGACGGTCCGGTCCACAAGATTCCTCTCACGGCGGCGGCCATGGGCGGTGGCGACATGGTGGAACTGCGTCTTGTCGTCGATCAGACCTTCGTGCCGGCGCTCGAGCCGGGTACCAAGTCGAACGACCCACGTGAACTCGGGGCCCGCGTGTTCCACGCGTTCGTGCAGCCGCAGGGGTCGTAGCGCAGACCACGCATGGAGTTCCGCTGCAGGCTCGGCACCTCCGGAGGCCAGGTGATTGAGGGCGTGTACGTCGCCCCAAGTGAAGCCCACTTGCGTCGGGAGCTAGAGGACAAGGGGTTGCACGTGCTCTCGCTCGTGCCGCGTGGCGGCATGAAGGGCATAACGATCGGCCGGCGCAAGATTCCCCGCGACGAGTTTCTGATCTTCAACCAGGAACTGGCCACGCTGCTCAAGGCCGGCATGCCGCTCGTGCAGTCGCTCGATATCCTGCGCCAGCGCCTCAGCAACCCGATGTTCAAGGCCGTGCTCGATGACGTGCATGAGAAGGTGCGGGGCGGCGCCGCGCTCTCCGACGCCTTTGCCGCGCACACCGAGCTCGTCCCTGGGGTCTACACCGCGTCGCTTGTGGCCGGGGAGCGCAGCGGCTCTCTCGAGGCCGTGCTGAGGCGCTTTGTCACGTATTCGAAGGTGATCGACACGGTGCGCAAGCGCACCCTGTCGGCCATGCTGTATCCCGCCATTCTGACGGCGCTCGCGGTGGTGCTCGTGGGCATCATCGTGGTCAAGGTGGTGCCGGCATTCTCTGAGTTCTACGCCGGCTTCGGCCAGGAACTTCCGCTCGTGACCCGAGTCATCATCGCCGTCTCGGACGTGGTGCGCGGCAACCTGCTACTGCTCGCGGTACTGCTCGGAGGAGGCGCCGTGGCGTTCTCGACCTGGGTGAAGCGGCCGGGCCAACGAGCGCAATTCGACCGCTGGGTCCTGCGCCTGCCGGTCGTCGGAGCCATCGCACACAAGTTCGCCACCTCGCAGATCGCGCGTACGCTCGCCGCGCTCGTCGGCGGCGGCATTCCGCTCGTCAACGCGCTCGACACGGCGGCCACCTCCACGGGCAACCGGTATATGGGCGAAGAACTGCGGATCGTGGCCGGACGGGTGCGCGAGGGACGCAGTTTCGCCGCCACGTTGCTCGAGCGCCAGGTGATGCCCGACGTGGCCATCAAGATGATCGAAGTCGGGGAGTCGACTGGAGCCCTGCAGGAGATGCTGACGTCGCTGGCCGATTTCTACGATGAAGATGTCGAAACCGAGGTGGGCCGCTTCGTCACTCTCGTCGAGCCGGTCATGCTGGTGTTCATGGGCGTCGTGATTGCCGGCGTCGTGCTGGCGCTCTACATGCCGCTCTTCGAGTTGTCGTCGGTGGTTGGCCGCTAGGACTGCGAACCGTGATGGATTCCACCAAGCCCGTCGAGGGATTCGACCCTGAAGAGCTCATCGCGGATGAGTTCGCCCCAGCCGTCCCGGCCGATTCCCGCATCGCCGAGGAGGCCCACGCACGCCGTCTGGCCGAACGCTACCGGCTCGATTTTCTCGACATGGGCCTCTTCCGCATTGATCAGGAGCTCTTCCGCGGCATTCCGGCTGAGATGATGTTGCGTTATGGCTTCGTGCCGTTCAGGCGCGACGGCCGAGCGCTCGTCATCGTCGTGTCGGATCCAACCGACTTGCCGATGATCGACGAACTGGCCGTGCTGCTCGGCACGCCCGTGCGAGTGATGGTGGGAGCGCGCTCGGCCATCGAGGGCATCCTCAAGAAGAGCGAGAGCTCTCAGCGCGTGCTCGACGACGCCACCGAGGACTTCATCCAGGTCCTCAAGGACGAGGACTCGAGCGAGGACCTCACCGTCGAGCGGCTGACGAGCGACCACAGCCCGATCATCCGGATGGTGGATGCGATGGTGTTTACCGCGATTCAGCGGCGGGCCAGTGACATCCACATCGAGACGCAGGACGACGCCGTGGTGGTGAAGTACCGCATCGACGGCGTGCTGCAACCGGCCAGCCGCCCGATTGCGAAAGCCTCGCACAGCGCGATCATCTCGCGCATCAAGGTAATGGCCGAACTCGACATCGCCGAGAAGCGGGTGCCGCAGGACGGCCGCTTCCGCCTGCGCGTGCGCGGCAAGACGATCGACTTCCGGGTCTCGATCATGCCGAGCGCCCACGGCGAGGACGCGGTCATCCGCATCCTCGACAAGCAGTCGATCAGCGAGCAGTTCACCGAACTGCGCCTCGACATCCTGGGTTTCCCGGAGCTCGAGCTGCGGCGCTTCCGCAAGTACATCCGCGAGCCCTACGGCATGGTGCTCGTGACCGGCCCGACCGGATCGGGCAAGACCACGACGCTCTACGGCGCGCTCGCCGAGATCCGCTCGATCGAAGACAAGATCATTACCATCGAGGACCCAGTCGAGTACCAGCTGAAGGGCATCACGCAGATTCCGATCAACGAGAAGAAGGGCTTGACCTTCGCCCGCGGGTTGCGTTCGATCCTGCGCCACGACCCCGACAAGATCATGGTGGGCGAGATTCGCGACCCCGAGACGGCGCAGATCGCGATTCAGTCGGCGCTCACTGGCCACCTCGTGTTCACGACGGTTCACGCCAACAACGTGTTCGACGTGCTGGGCCGCTTCCTGAACATGGGCGTCGAGCCCTATCAGTTCGTCTCGGCGCTCAACTGTGTGATGGCGCAGCGGCTGGTGCGCAAGATCTGCGAGAAATGCCGCCAGCCGGTGTCGATCACAAGGGAGCTGTTGATTGAATCGGCGATGGACCCGGGACTGTCAGAGTCGCAGACGTTCTACGAAGGCGTCGGGTGCGTGGAGTGCGGTGGCACGGGCTACAAGGGCCGCATGGCGATCTGCGAGCTGCTCGATCTGACCGACCATGTGCGCGAGCTCATTCTGGAGCGCCGGCCGATTTCGGAGCTCAAGCGCGCCGCCAAGGAACAGGGCATGCGGTTCCTGCGGGAATCTGCCGTTGAGCGTGTCATGCTGGGCCTCACGACCCTGCGTGAGATCAACAAGGTGACCTTCGTCGAATGAGTCTTCCGCCATTCCTCCAGCAGGCGTCTCCGGGCGTGGCCGTCGATCTGGCGCCGGGGCGCGTGGCCGTGGTGCGGGTCGATGGACGCGCCGGCACGGCCACACTGGCCGGCTACGGCGTAGAGCCGTTACCGGCCGGGGCAATCAGTGGGGCGCTTGGCGTGCCTAACATGCCTGACGTTGCCGCTGTTGCCGCGGCCATTGCCCGCGCGGCGACGGCGGCGGGCGTGCGGTTGAGCCGCGTGTGCCTCGTGGTACCCGACTCGGTGGCCCGCGTCACGATCGTGAAGTTCGAGTCGGTGCCGGCGCGCGCCGCCGACCTCGATGAGCTCATCAGGTGGCAGGTGAAGAAGACCACGCCGTTCGCGCTCGATGAAGGCGTCGTAAGCCACACGGCCGGCGCGTCTTCCGCTGGCGGTCACGAGTTCATCGTCACCGTGGCCCGCCGCGACGTCGTGGCGCAGTACGAGCAGGCCTGCGAATTGGCGGGCGCCCACGCGGGCGTGGTCGATCTGTCGACGTTCAACGTCGTGAATGCCGTGCTGGCCGGCGGCCGGTCCGTGGCTGGCGACTGGCTGCTCGTGCACGCCGCCACGACATATGTGAGCCTGGCGGTGCTTCGTGACGGCCATCTCATCTTCTACCGGACGCGCAGTGAAGAGTCAGAAGGCTCGGTTGCCGACCTCGTGCACCAGACCGCGATGTATTACGAGGATCGGCTCCAGGGACGCCAGTTCGCGCGCGTGCTGCTTGCGGGCGGGTCGACGGCTGCCAGCGCCGAGCAACTGCGGCGCGAGTTGTCGGAGCGATTGTCGCTCGACGTGGCGGCGGTGGATCCGTTTCGCGCAGCCGCGCCTCCAGGTGGCAGCGCCATGTCGCCGGCCCTGGCCGACGCGCTCGCGCCCGGGATCGGGATTCTCCTGCGCGACGGGACGGTGGTCTAGTCATGTTGTCCGGCAATCTGGCAACGCGGCCTTTCTACAACGAGCGTCTGGTTCGCGGCATGCTCATCGTGGCCCTGGCGGCCTCCGCGGCGTGGGCGGCCGTGAACGGCGCCACGCTGGTGAGCCTGTCGCAGCAGGGTGCAATGCAGGGCGAACGCGCGCGCACCGAGGGTCTGCGCGCGGCGTCGGCTCGCACCGAGGCCGACACCGTCCGCCGCGGCCTCGACGTGGCGCAGCTCAAGAGTGTCGCGCGCGCAGCAACGGAGGCCAATCAGCTCATCTTGAAGCGTACGTTCTCGTGGACGGAGCTGTTCAATCAGTTCGAAGCCACGTTGCCACCTGACGTGCGGCTCGTGCAGGTACAGCCCCAGGCCGATGCTGACGGACGGCTCATGGTGTCGCTCACGGTCATCTCGCGCAAGATCGAGGACCTCGATGTCTTCATCGGTCGGCTCGAGGAGACCGGGACGTTCCGTGGAGTGTTGTCGCGGTCCGACGAGGCGCTTGAAGACGGTACCATCGAGTCGAATCTGCAGGGGTACTACCGTCATGCGGCCAACCCCGCCCCGGCGTCGTCAGAACCCGAGAAGGCCGCTGCGGCCATCCGGGGTACGGAGGGGAGACGATGATTGAGGCGCGTGGCGTCCTCGTGAGGCGCGTGTTGCGTGAGCACCGCGCGTGGGTCTGGCCGCTCGTAGTCCTGTTGGGTGTCAACACGGTGGCCCTTGTGGCCGGGGTGGTGCCGATGTCGCGCTCGGTGCAATCGGCGGAGGGCCGCGCATTGTCGGCCGCGACCGATGCGCAGGCCGCAGCGAAGGAGCTCAAAGAGGCGACGGCCGCACGCGATGGCCGCGACACAGCGACCCGCGAGTTATCGGCGTTCTACGGCGAGGTGCTGCCCAAAGACGTGGCGGCCGCACGGCGCCTGCTGCAGCTGCGCGTCGCTCAGCTGGCACGCGCGCACGGCGTCACTTTTTCCCGCAGTGTCGCCACGCCCGAGAACATTCGCGGCAGTGACCTCTCGCGGCTGCAGGCCAGCATCTCGCTCGTGGGCCGCTACCGCGACGTCCGCGACTTTCTCTACGAGCTCGAGACCGCTGAGGACTTCGTCGTCGTCGATTCGATCGTACTGGCGGAAGGGGAAGACGCCTCGGCGCCACTCGACCTGACCTTGGTCGTGTCCACCTATTTCAAAGCGATTCCCGATGTCCCCTGAGCGCCAGCGCCACGTGCTCATGGGCCTGCTGTCGGCGCTCGTTGCTGTCGGCGCCTGGCGATACCTGGGGGCACCGGCTCCCGATGCGCCGGCTGCCGCCGCCGCGCGCCGGGGGGAGCAGGCCATGGTGACGGTGCCGCCGGTCGATGTACGACTCGACGCACTCGACGGCGCGCGTCGTGGCCCTGAGGAGATTGCCAGGAATCCGTTCGTGTTCGGCGCCCGTGAGCCGTCCGCAGCCGCGCCGGTCAGGCGCGGTCCGGACGCAGCGGCCGTCGTACCGATTCCCGCGATGCTGCCGCCTGGCCCGGTGCCGTTGCCGCCGGTCCCCTTCAAGTTCATCGGGCTCGTCGAAGGCGCAACGGGCGGTCGCCGGCTGGCTGTGCTGAGCGACAGCAAGGGCCTGGTCGTGCACGGCGGTGAAGGGGCTATCATCGACGGACGATTCCGTATTCTCTCGATCGGCCCCGAGTCGCTCGAGATCGCCTACGCCGATGGGCGCGGCCGGCAGACACTGCGTCTGTCGGGGCAATAGTGCGGAGAGCTGGAGAACGCGTGTTGAGATCAGGAGTGGGGAAGGCCATCGTCGTCGCGATGGTGGCCGTCGTGCTCGCAGGGTGCGCCGTCAATCGCGCGTATTCCCGCGGTCAGCGCGCGGCGTACGCTCAGCAGTGGGACGAGGCGGTGGAGTACTACCGCCAGGCGCTTCAGGGCTCACCCGACCGGCCGGAATTCAAGATCGCCCTCGAGCGCGCCATGCAAGAGGCCGCCGGCGTGCACGTCTCGCGCGCCCGGTCGCTCGAAGCCGCCGGGCAGCCGGATGAGGCGCTGCGCGAGTATCGCAAGGCCTCTGAGCTCGATCCGTCGAATCGGTCGATTGCGTCCCGTGCCGGCGAGCTCGACCGGGAGTTGCGCGAACGGCTGGAGGCATCGCGCCCGCGTCCACCCATTGAAGCCATGCGCGAACAGGCGAGGAAGAACTCCCAGGAGCCTGCCCTCAACCCCACCTCGAAAGAGCCGCTCAACCTCCGGTTCTCGAACACGAGCCTTCGCGACCTGCTGAACTTCGTGGGCAGCTCCACGGGCATCAACGTCACCTACGACCGCGACTTCCAGGATCGCAGCGTGACCGTGCAGCTCGAGGGCGTCACGCTGGAGCAGGCGCTGCAGCAAGTGATGCTGTCGAACCAGATCTTCTATAAGGTGTTGAACGCGCGCACGATCATCATCGCCACCGACAACACCGCCAAGCGCCAGCAGTACGAAGAGCAGGTCATCAAGACCTTCTTCATCTCGCACGCCGACGCTACCGAACTGGCACAGCTGGTCAACACCGTGATTCTGGCGCCGCAGATGGCCATTCAGCCACGCATTGCGGCCAACAAGACTGCCAACACCATTACGGTGCGGGCCTCGGCCCCGGTGGCCGAGATCATCGAGCAGGTGATCAAGATCAACGACAAGCCGCGCGCTGAGGTGATCATCGACGTGCAGATCCTCGAAGTGAGCCGCGAACGGGCAAAGCGCTTTGGGTTGAACCTGACCGACTATGCGCTCGGCGGCATCTTCTCTCCTGAGCAAGCGCCGGGAGGCGGCGGTAGCGGCGGGGCGACCGGTACGCCCGCGCCGACCGGCGGCGCAACTGCCCCCTCCAACGTAGGCTCGCCTCCGGTGTTCAACGCCAATACGATTTCCACGGGCGTGAGCGCGGCTGACTTCTATCTGGCGGTGCCCGCCGCCATCCTGCGATTCCTGGAGAGCGACTCGCAGACCAAGACGGTGGCCAAGCCCCAGTTGCGCGGCACCGAGGGACAGAAAGTCACGCTCAACCTGGGCGAGGAAGTGCCGGTGCCGAGCACGACGTTCACGGCGCTCGGACAAGGCGGCGCGGCGGCCAATCCGCTGGTGTCGTTCACCTATCGTCCGATCGGCGTCATCGTGGAGATGACGCCGCGCGTCACGTACGAGGGCGAGATCATCCTGGACCTGGTCCTCGAGAACAGTGCTCGCGGCCAGGATTCGAACATCGCCGGCCAGACGCTACCGGCCTTTGCCTCGCGCAAGGTGACCACCCGCCTGCGTCTGCGCGACGGTGAATCAAATCTGCTGGCCGGCCTGCTGCGAGAAGACGAGCGCCGCTCGCTCCGTGGCTTCCCAGGGTTGCTGCGGTTGCCGATCCTGCAGCAGCTGTTTGCCGACAACGACACGAATATTCGACAAACCGACATCGTGATGCTGCTCACGCCGCGCATCGTGCGGTCGCACCAGCTGACGGCGAAGGACCTGAGCTCCATCTACATCGGCACGCAGGCCAACATGGCGGTCGGTGGTCCTCCGCCGATCTTCGGGGGCGGCGTCAGTGGCAGCGACAATGTCGTGCCACCACCGGCCGCGGTGCCCGCGCCCCCTTCCCAGCCAGTACCAGGGGGCACGCCGGTGCCTGGAGCGGTTGGCGCGCCGCGAATTCCACCTGGCAGCTCACCGATTCCGGGGATGACGACGTCGATCTTCGGGCCGGCGCCCGTGCCGCCTGTGCCGGCACCGAGTGGCATCACGTCGTTTCCACCGCTCGAGCCACAAGCCGCGCCGGTGGCGCCCGCAGTGCCAGAGCCGCCGCCGGCGGCCACGACGCAATCCCCGGCCGCGGCCGCGCGTTCCGGCAACCCGCTCATCGCGGCAACGCCGCCTTCGCCGGCGATGGTGCTGGTCAGCCCGCCGACGACCGATCTTCGCACTGGCGGTGGTCCATATCTGGTGCCGGTGTCGATTTCGGGCGCATCGCGGCTCTCGACGGTGTCGTTGTCCATCACCTTCAATCCTGCCGTGTTGCGGGTGCGGACCGTGCAGGAGGGCAGCCTCATGCGCCAGGGTGGCGCACAGGCGACCTTCACGCAGAAGGTCGACGCCGCCGGTGGCCGGGTCGACATCGCGATCGTGCGCGGTGGCGATGTACTCGGCGTCTCGGGTACCGGGATGGTGGCCGCCATCATGTTCGACGCGGTCGCGCCAGGCACGTCCCCGCTCGCGGTGAGCGGTGTGGGCACGCTGGCGGGCGCGGGCGCCGCGCCGCTGCAATTCCAGCCCGTCACCGTGACGGTGAAGTAAAGGGGGACGCGAGTGCGCAGCACGGCGTGGCGAGTCGAGTGCGGCTACAGCTTCGTTGAGCTGCTCATCGTCACGACCATCCTGCTGATTCTCGCGTCCGCGATCCAGCCGTTGGCTCGCGTCACGATCCAGCGGCAGAAGGAGACCGACCTGCGCCGGGATCTTCGTGACCTCCGCGAAGCGATCGACGGCTACTACGACCTCGCGGCGGCGGGGCAGTTGCCGCCCACTGAACTGAAACCAGGGAACGAAGGCTATCCGCCCGATCTGGAGACGCTCGTCGAGGGCGTGACGATCAACAACGACGCCTCTGGGCGTAAGGTGAAGTTTCTGCGCCGCATCCCCGCGGACCCGATGACGGGTCAGGCCAAGTGGGAGTTGCGGTCGTACCAGGACAAGCCTGACGCGACTCGCTGGGGCGGGCAGAACGTGTTCGACGTGCGGTCGGCAAGCGGCGGCACGGCGCTCGACGGCACGAAGTACCGGGACTGGTAAAACGCCGATGCTGACACTGCGACGACGCCGAACCGAGGCGTCGGGATTCACGCTGATCGAACTGCTGGTCGTGACCGCGCTTGTCGTCGTGCTGGCGAGCCTGGCACTCGTGGGCTATCAGAACAGCATCGTGCGGGCCCGTGAAGCCGTGCTCAAGGAAGACCTGTTCCGGCTGCGCGATGCGATCGATCAGTACTACGCCGACAAGAACAAGTGGCCGCAAAATCTTCAGGATCTGGTGACCGATGGCTACGTGCGCGAGGTGCCGCAGGATCCGATTACCAATTCGGCCGAGAGCTGGCAGACGGTGCCGGCGGAATCCGACCCGGCGAACCCGTCGGCGGAACCCGGAATCTTCGACGTGAAGAGCGGATCCGACCGTGCCGCCCTCGACGGCTCGCCGTACGCCGAGTGGTGACGGCGTAGGCCGACACCGTCCCGCGTGTCGTCTTCACGCGGTGAACGTTGGGTCAGGCTCGGCGGCGCGTTCGCCTGGTTACGGGTGACACTACGCGACTCGGATGGTGATCTCGGTGAAGCCCTGCTGACCGGTGGTCGTCACGACGCTCACGCGAATCACATACACGCCCGCCGCCAGATAGCGATGTGACGTCGTCGGGCCCGTGGTGGTCGTGCCCGTCCGGTCGCCGAAGTCCCAGTCGTAGGTGCGGATGGTGCCGGTAAATGAGCCCTGCACGCTGGCGTTGAACGACACAATCAGCGCGCTATTGGACTGCACCGTGAGCTGCAGTGGCACCGTGCCACGGTCGGTCACGGTCACGATGACCGATGACGTCCCTGAGAACCCCAGCGCGTCGGTCGCCGTCACGGTGACCGTGTACGAGCCCGTGCGGTTGTAGGTGTGCGTGAGGGTCGTTGCCGTTGCCACCGGGCCCAAGCGGGTCACGATGCCGTCGCCGAAGTCCACGACCGCGGAGCGGATGCCGCTGTTGGCCGATGGCGTGAGCTTGAGGCTCACGGGCAGACCCACTTCGGTTGTCGTGGCGTTGCCCCCGAGCGGGCTGCTCACTTCGATGGCGAGCGACGGCAGGTCGCGCGCGGTGATGGTGACCTTGCCTTCCGGCGCCGTGGCGCCGGTACCCACTCGCGCGGTGACCTCGGCCGTGACATTGGTGGTCAGTTGCGAACGCGCCTCGCCCGCGTCGTTGGTCAGCACGGACGTCTGTGACAGCTCGCCGAAAGTGGTCGTGAAGCGCACCGGCGCGCCACGCAGTGCGTTGCCGCCCGTGTCGACGACGGTGGCAATGACGTCGGCCGTACCGCCTGTGGATGGCACAAACGGCGTGCTCGCGCGGAGAGCTACGGCACCCGCGGCGGCGGCGCCCACGAGAATGTCGACCAGGTCCGACTTGCTGCCACCTGAGAACGCCCCGATCTTGGCCGTGCCTGACTGCGAGCCGGCAACGTAGCGCACGGTCACCTGGCCGTTGGTCGTGCGGGCCTCGCGCGGCTCGACCGTGCCAAGCGTCGAGGTGAACGTCACGGCCGTGCCATTCTGCACGGGGGTGCCGGCCGACTCGATGACGATGGCCGTGATCTCAGTACTGCCAGCGATGGGCAGTACGCCAAGCCCCACGATCAGCCGGATTGTCGTGTTGGTCGGTGCAAGTAACGGGACCTTGTCGCATCCGGAGAGGGCCAGAGCGGCCAGCAACGGCCACACGAGCCAGGCGCGAGATGGAAGTGACATGGAACTCACTGGTAACGATAATAGTTTCATGCAGTTACGTGGTCAAGGCGGAGTGGCCGGGGTCGTCGGGAACTCTGGCGGCTATGCGATGGCGGCCTTACTGGTCGGCATGAGCATCATGGCCGTGTTGATGGGAGCCGCGTTGCCGGTCTGGAGCAAACAGGCGCAGCGCGAACGTGAGGAGGAATATCTGGCTCGCGCGACCGAGTATGCCCGCGCCGTCCAGAAGTTTCAGCAGCGGGCCGGTCCTGGGACGTTGCCGCCCGGTTTCGACGTCCTCGTCCAGGGCCGCTTTCTGCGGCGCAAATACAAAGATCCAATCACGGGCGGTGATTTCCAACCTGTCTATCAGACGGTGGCGGCGCCCGGGCAGCCGGCCGGCAATGCGACGCCAGGTGGACTGGTGAGCACGCCCACGGCGCAGACCGGCGGCACGTCGACCGGACAGGGCGCGCCCGTGCCCGGGGCCGGCGTGATAGGCGTCGTTTCGAAGAGCAAGGCCAAGAGCATCAAGAGCTACAAAGGTCGCACCACCTACGATCAGTGGGCCGTGACGTACCAGGACGTGAAGCCGGGCAAGGGCCTGCCGCCCGACTTGCTGCAGGCGCTAAACGCGACGCGCGCCGGCGCGGCGGGCCAGCCCGGTGCAGGCGGCGGCTTCGGGCAGCCTGGTGGACAGCCCGGGCGGAATCCCTTCGGGCAACCGGGTGGCGGACCGTCGCCCTTTGGGCAACCTGGGGCTTCGCCGTTTGGCCAGCCACAGGGCGGAATCTCGCCGTTTGGGGCGCCGGGCACATCCCCATTTGGCAATTCCCCCCCGCCGCAGGGCGGCCCCGGTGGATTTACGCCCGCCTATCCAACTCCGCCCGGCGCGGGCGGAGCCCCGATCTTCGGTGCGCCGCCTCGACGGACGCCTCAGTAGCCGGCCTCGTCTAACGGCCTCAGCGCCTCTCGCGGCCGGCCACCGCGTCGTGCACGGCGACGCGCAACGCCTTGATGGCGTCGCCGTCGCTCGCAGAGTGCACCCGGTTGGTCAGGCACACGACATACAAATCCCGGTCGGGATCGATCCACAGTGACGTGCCAGTGAATCCGGTGTGTCCCACGGCCCGCGTCGACAGGTATGAACCGCACGACGAGGTCGGCAGCATCGTGTCCCATCCGAGCGCGCGGGAACTCCCGGGCACCGTGCCACGTGTGGCGAACCTGTTCGCCGTCGCGGCGACAATGCCCACCGACGTCGGGACGCGCCCCGTCCACAAGGACAGATACCAGCGCGCGACCGTGCCGACCGCTGCGGCGGTGCCGAAGAGGCCGGCGTGGCCGGCTGCACCCCCGAGCGCCGCGGCATTGTCGTCATGCACGAGGCCGACGAGCATCCGTTCGCGCCACGGCGACACCGTCGTGGCCGCCACACGTCCGCGCCAGGCATCGCGAATCCCGTAGCTCAACTCGATCCCGTTGAGCGCCTCGCGGACGAAAGCATCGAATTGGTGCGCGAGGGAATCTGTCCCGGCGTCTTCGATCAACAGTCCGAGCAGGATGAACCCCAGGTCGGTGTACTCGTGGCGCGTGCGCGGCAAGTAGGCCAGTGGCTCCGCCGCGATGCGGGCGAGGTAGCCGGCGCGGCCCGCCACTTCACGATACAGCGGCCGATGGGCCGGCAGGCCACCGGCATGCTGCAGCAGGTCGGTCACCGTGATTCGCGGGTGATGTCCGAACCCCGCCAGCCGATCGGCTACGCAGGCCTCGAGCGGCAGTGTGCCGGAGGCGTCGTGGCGCATTGCGAGGGTGGTGGTCGCAAGCACCTTGGTCAGCGACGCGAGGTCGTACACCGTGGTCGGGGTCACCAGTGCGGCGTCGGACGCGCCGCTCATCCGTCCCGACGTCGCCGTCCACGCGGCGCCTGCCGCCGTACCGGTCTCGACGACCGCGCCGGGGGTTACACGAGCTGCCACGGCGTCGGCCAGCAGACGCTGCACGTGTAATCGCCCTCCCAGGCTCATGGGCGGGCCGGCCGCAGGCGAGATAGCACCCAGGCGGTGCCGATGGTGGTGCTCGCGCCGATGAGCACGTACCACGTAAAGGCAACGGGCGTGAGGCCCCACACGGCGAGCATCGTGGCGAGTCCAACGATCATGCCGGCCCATGCCTCGCGTTCGCCCACGGTGGGCAGGCTCGTGGCCAGCACGAATGCGCCCAGCACGGCGCCCGACGCAAGCGACAGAACCGCCAGGCCCGCGTCGAGCACCGAACGGTTCATGAACTCGGCGCCGAGTGCGACGGCGATCTGCACGATGCCCCAGCCGATCGTGATCCATCGTGACAGACGCAACAGTGCGGCCTCGTCGAGCGTGCGACGCGTGCGCGGCATGTAGAAGTCGTTGATCGTGGTGGCGGCCATGGCGTTGAGCGACGGGGACAGCGCCGCGGCCACGATGGCCGCCACGATGAAGCCGGCCACCCCGCTCGGCAGGTAGTGCACGACGAAATGCGGCAGCACCTGATCAGTGCGTGCCAGTGGCGACTCGAGCGGCACGTGCAGATGAAAGGTGTACAGCATGATGCCGATGAGCAGGAACAGGATGAACTGCAGGAATACGATGGCGCCGCTCAGCACGAGCCCGGTCGCCGCGGCGCGCGCGCTGGTCGCGGCCAGCAGGCGCTGCACCAGAAACTGATCGGTGCCGTGGGTGGCCAGCGTGAGGGCGACGCCGCCGAACAGGCCCGTCCAGAGCGTGTAGACGGTTGAGGGATCGACGCTGAGATCGATGACGGCGAATTTGCCGGCGGCGGATCCGGCGCGTACCACCTCGTCCCATCCGCCGGGAATTCGCCCGACGAGCGCAATGGCGACGACGGCGGCCCCGGCGACGTAGACAAACATCTGCACGACGTCGGTCCAGATGACGGCGGCAGCGCCGCCCCGTACGGTATACACAATCATGATCGCGCCAACGACGAGCGTCGCCCACTCGGTGGGCACGCCGGTGACGACGCTGATCACAATGGAAGTGGCAAAGAGACGGATGCCGTCGGCCAGCGAGCGCGTGACGAGGAACAAGCCGGCCGAGAGCGTCGTCACACGCCGGCCAAAGCGGCGTTGCAACAACTGGTAGGAGGTCACCAGGTCGCCGCGGAAGTAGGCGGGGATGAAGAGCACGCTCACGATGACGCGACCGATGACGTAGCCGAGCGCCAACTGCAGGAACGTCATGTTGCCGGCATAGGCCGTGGCGGGAATGCCGATGAAGGTGAGCGTGCTCGTCTCGGTCGCGACCACCGTGCAGCACACGGCCCACGACGGCACCGAATGACCGCTCAGGAAGTAGTCGCGGGTCGTGTGCTGAAAACGGCCGAACCACGATCCGAACGCCGTGATGGCGACGAGGTACGCGGCGATGACGGCGTAGTCGAGCGGAGCGAGCACGCCGGTCAGTATAAGCTTCGAAGGTGCACGTACTCGGAATCGATGCGGGAGGCAGCAAGACCGTGGCGTGGTTGGCCGATGCCGGGGGCCAGGTGGTAGGTGAGGGACGCGCGGGCGGTGCGAACCTGCATAGCGCCGGTGAATTGGCGACCGAGAAGACGCTCTTCGAGGTCATTCACGCGGCGCTGGGGGACCGCGCGGCGCTGCCCGAGGTAGTCTGCGTCGGCATGGCCGGCATGGATCGCCCGGCGGACGAAGCGGTCGTGCGGGCGATCCTGCGGCGTCTCGGCTTCCGCGGCGTGGCGCATGCCGTGAACGACGCGCTCATCGCGCTCGTGGCCGGCGCCGACGACGATCCTGGCGTGGTGGTGATTGCCGGGACGGGATCCATTGCCTACGGCGTGGGTCCTGATGCCACGGCCGCTCGGGCAGGTGGCTGGGGAGAAGCGTACGGCGATGAAGGCTCGGCGTTCTGGGTGGGCGCCCGGGCGCTGGCCGCCGTGGTGCGTGCCGCCGATCGCCGCGGCCCGGCGACGATGCTGTCGGCCCTGGTCCTCAGGCATGCGGGCGTGGACCGCATCGACGGGTTGGTCGCCCAGGTCTTCGATCGCAAGGACCGTCGACAGGCGATCGCGGCCATGGCGGGGCTGGTGTCCAAGGCCGACACCGAGGGCGACACCGTCGCCGGCGAGATCCTCAAGGCCGCAGCGGCGGAGCTTGCGATTGCGGCCTCGTCGGTGGTGGAGCAGCTGGCGATGCGGGGCGATCGGTTTCGCGTCGTCCTGTCGGGAGGCCTCTTCAAGATGGTGCCGTCGATGGCCTCGGTGCTGGCGGCGCGGATCGCCGACATCGCACCTCGCGCGTCGACCGCCATGCTCATCGACGAGCCCGCGCTTGGAGCCGTGCGACTGGCCCTGCGTGCTGCCGAGGGCCGGCTGCGTGTGCCGGTCTATGCGGCCGCCCGAGAGGCACGGCGATGATCTGTGAGACCCACGTCGACCATGCCGCGGCGTCGGCGTCGGCGTGCGCCATTGTGTCCAACGCGCTGCGCGCACGCCCGTCGCTCGTGCTCGGGTTGCCGACGGGCCACACGCCCGTCGCTCTGTATGCAGGACTGGTCGCGGCCCGCCTCGACTGGTCGGCCGTGCGGACGTTCAATCTCGACGAGTTCATCGGCCTGCCAGCGCAGCACCGGGCGAGCTTCCGCGCCTTCATGGACGAGCACCTGTTCAGCCGTGTGAACCTGCCGGCGTCGCACATCGGATTCCTGCAGGGCGACACGGACGACGACGTGGCCGAGTGCGAGCGCTATGAGTGCGCGATCACCGCGGCCGGCGGCATCGACCTGCTCGTGCTGGGGCTCGGCGCGAACGGTCATATCGGGTTCAACGAACCGGGGCCGGCCCTGGTCGCCTCGACCCACGCGACGGCGTTGCACCCGTCCAGCCGAGCGGCCAATGCCGATCGATTCGGAGGCGAGGCGGCACGGGTGCCCCCTCGAGCACTCACCATTGGCATGGGACACGTGCTCCGTGCCCGGGCGGTTGTGATGATTGCGACGGGCGCCTCGAAGACCGATGCCGTGGCGGCGATGGTGAAGGGGCCGCTGACCACGTCGTGTCCCGCCTCGTGGCTGCAGGTGCATCCAGCGGTCACGCTGGTGCTCGACGACGCGTCGGCCACGAGACTGGGGTAGACCGCTCAGGCCCGGCCGGTGCCGCCGAGCAGGGCGCGCAGGCGAGGCTCGATGTCTTCGCCGATTGCGTCGCGCAGCCGGTCGTGGGAACGTCGCAGCCGGCTCAGCGACTTCTGGTAGCTCAGGCCGGTCTTCTGCATCACGATGGCGGCCTTGACGTTCCAATGCGCGCGCTTGAGCAACCCGTCGGCGGCGTCGAGTTCGACGCCGGTCACGATGTGCACCATGCGGCGCGCGCGGTCGCGGAGCTTTTCCGAGCCGGTGCGCACGTCGACCATGAGATTGCCGTACGTCTTGCCGATGAGCACCATCGCCGAAGTCGTGAGCGTGTTCAATACCAGTTTGGTGGCGGTGCCAGCCTTGAGCCGCGTGGACCCGGCAATGACTTCTGGGCCGACGGCCGGCGCGATGGTCAGATCGACGAAGCTCTGCAGCTCCGTGCGCGGATCGCAGGTGACGAAGATGATTCGGGCGCCGACGCCGCGCGCCGACGTGAGGGCGCCGCGCACGAACGGCGTCATGCCGCTGGCCGACACGCCGACCACGACGTCCTTCTTGGTGGGTCCAAGGCGCTTGGTGGCTCGGGCACCTTCTTCGTAGTCGTCCTCAGCACCTTCTTTTGCACGCAGAATGGCCGTCTTGCCACCGGCCATGATGGCTTGGACGATCTCAGGGTCGGTGCCGAACGTGGGCGGCATCTCCGCGGCTTCGACCACACCGAGGCGGCCGCTGGTACCGGCACCGACGAAGATCACGCGGCCGCCCTTGCGCAGTGCCTTGGCGATCATGTCGACGCCCACGGTGATTCGTTCACGTTCACGGTAGACGGCCGCCAGGGCCTTCTTGTCTTCCGCCAGCATCAGCTCGACGACGCCCGAGGCGGGCAGCTTGTCGATGCCCAGCGTGGCGGGGTTGATGGCTTCGGTGGGCAGCGATTGCCACTTCGAGGAATGGTGCATGGTATGTGCGGCGCGCCGAACGCCAATCAGGCATGCTAGCCCCCGCTTCTCTTGGTGTCAACGAAGCCGTCGCGCCG
>JANMDX010000134.1:0-46747 GCA_031376505.1 Acidobacteriota bacterium | reverse complement strand
ATTTGAGTGGGGCTGACCTTAGTACGAGAGGACCGGGTTGGACGGACCTCTAGTGTACCGGTTATCACGCCAGTGGTAGCGCCGGGTAGCTAAGTCCGGAAGGGAGAAACGCTGAATGCATCTAAGCGTGAAACCCTCCACAAGATGAGATTTCCCTGGACGTAAGTCCCTGAAGGCTCCTGGTAGACTACCAGGTTGATAGGTCGGGTGTGGAAGCGTAGCGATACGTGGAGCTAACCGATACTAATTAGCCGTGAGGCTTGACCATATTCACTCGCCTGCTGCGGGTGTGTGATCAAACAACGATCGATTGCAGGATATTCAAACCGGGTCTTCAGACCCGGTCATCAAGATGATCTGGGGCGATCCGTCAACGACGGTGACGCGGCTGACATATCAGGCCAGTCACAGTCGAGTCTGCGAAAGCGGACGATGACGGAACCCCAGACACCAAGTTTCCCGGTGGCCATAGGAGCAGGGTCACACCCGTTCCCATTCCGAACACGGAAGTTAAGCCTGCTACCGCCGATGGTACTGCGTGCGTAGGTGCGTGGGAGAGTAGGTCGCTGCCGGGGATATATCTGAAGACGCCCGACGCTTAAAGAAGCGTCGGGCTTTTTTATTTTCGGTATCCTTGTCGACAGGAGTTCCGAACCCTCATGCCGAGTATCGCTGCATTGCATTCGCAGGTCGTTCATTTCGTCGTTGCCCTGGCGACCGTTGGCGTTGTGTTCCGCTGGGCGTCGCTGGTCGTGCGCCAGGCGTGGTTGCCAACTGCTGCCGCTGTGCTCGTCGCGCTGGCCGCGGGCGCGGGGTTCGTCGCGGTGCGTTCCGGTACCGATGCGCACGGCCCGGTGGAAAGAGTTCCGGGGGCAAGGCCGGCTGTGGTCGAACACGAGGAGTGGGGTGAACGCGCGCGAAACGCCCTGGCCGTGCTGGTCGCATTCGAGGTCGTGGCGGCTGTTCTTGCGGCGCGAAAGCACTCGGCCAGCCGGGTGGCAGCGCTAGCCGCTGCAGTGGTGGGACTGGCCGCGTGCGGAGTGGTCTATCGGGCCGCCGACCTGGGAGGGGAGCTGGTGTATGGATACGCTGGCGGTGTCGGAATCCGGTCTGGGGATCCAGCAGACGTCAATCGCCTGCTCATCGCTGCGGCGTACCACCAGGCGGGCCTCGATCGCCAATCCGGCAAGATGTCTGAAGCCGCCGCGCTCATCGAAATGGTCGCGGGTCGCTTCCCGGAGCATCTGGAGCTGCAGCTCGCGCAGGTCGACTCCACTATCAACGATCGCCAGGCGCCCCAAGATGCGCTACGCCGGCTCGACGCGATTCGCGTCCCCACCGCAGATGTCCGCATGCGCGTCCGGGCGGGCTTGCTGCGTGCCAGTGCATTGGCGGCGTCAGGAGACACAACGGCTGCGCGCCAAGTGGTCGAGACGCTCAAGTCGGAATTTCCAGCCAATACTCAGATCCAGCGAAGACTGGCAGAGCTGTCCAAACCTCGCCCCTGACGCTGCCAGACAAATCGGCCAGTCCTCGCTCGGACGCAGCTCTCGGCGGACCTACGAACGGAGGGCAGCGGATGCCGCGGTTACGGCAGCGTATCCCGCGCCGCACGACAGCACGCTCAGGCCGACCGACGCCAGGGCGTTGGCGCCCGCCGCCGACCAGTGACCCTGGTGGAGCAGCGTCATGGTCTGCACGCTGAAGGTCGAGAACGTCGTGAAGCCACCGAGTAAGCCGGTCATCGTGGCATGCCTGATCACGGGACTCCATACGCCGGGCATCGCGGCCATGGACAGTGCAGCACAAGCGCCCATCGCGGCCGAGCCGCTGACGTTGACCGCGAGTGTTCCCCAGGGGAAACCGCTGCCGGCGAGCCGGGTGACGGCCTCCGTCATCAGCTGTCGCAACACCCCTCCGGCTGCACTGCCCATCGCGATCGCCGCCCAGGTCGACCATCCTGCCCCAGCCATTGCCACGCCAGCATAGAACGAAGTGTGGGTTTGGCGTCAGCGTTCAACGCCTTGCGCCCGCGGAACGGAGCGGTAGCCAGCGCCACCTCCGCGCCCCGCAGCGTGAGACCCCAACAAGTCCGACACCGCCACCGCACCTCGGGCCTGTGGCACGGTCTGCAGCCGGTCGGTCTCGAATCCCTCCCTGCGCGCCACGGCGATAGCCGTGGCAAGCGTTGCCTCGTCGAGCACTACCCAGCGCGATAGCACGGCCAAGCGCTGCCGTCGCCGGTCGCCCACCAACAGCCATCCAGGATCCTCACCGCGACCAATCACCCAGTAGTCGCTCCAGGCGCCCGGAAGCCACGAAAGCGCCGCCGGCGCAAAGCGCGCGGAGAGCCGCCCAGGCGAGGACCTGGACGCGCGAATGCGGCCGCTGCGCATCTCGACGCCTGAAGTCGTCTTGCACCAGCTCGTGACGTCGAGCGCTCGGGGACCCCTGACTGCCCACGTGTAGCGCGTGTCGGCCACGCAGCGGCGCTGCCACCACCAGCCGTACGCGGCAATCTCGTGCCACTCGCCAGCGAGCGACTCCAACTGCAGCGTTCCTAGCGCCGTCGGCAATGCGGCTGGTTGAGCCCTAACCAGGACCGGACACGCCAATACGAGCAGGAGGCACGCTGCCGTGACCCACATCTCAGCCCTCGGACTCCACATCGGGCTCCGACGCTGAAGCGACCTCCGCAGGGGCGGCGTCAGGTTCAATTGGTCGGTCGAGCAGCAGGCAGTCCGTGACGTAGTCGAGCGCGGGGGCGTCACTTCGGGTCAGCAATGCCTCAAGTGCATTGTGCGGCCGCGCGCTCGCCTCGCGGTGCTGCATCGACGGCCACGATCCGTCAGCGCGACGTCTTGAGTACCTGCACCAGAAGCCGACGTGCCACCGGAGAAACTCCCGAGCCCGCTGGCGTCCGAAATCGTCCCCGCCCCAATGCTCGAGCGCCAGTGCCACGTAGCGGCGATAGATGGTCACCCTGGCGTCGGCATCCAGGTCGAGATATCCCTCCGAGGCTTCGCGGAAGAGCCATGGCTTGATGAGGACTCCGCGTGCCGACATCACGCCTGCGCAGCCGGAACGGGCGCGCGCCGCCTCAATCTCGTGAGGAAACAGCAGGTCCCCGTTGCCAACGACCGGGATCGACACCGAAGCCACGACCTTACCGATCGCGTCCCAGTCGGCAGCCAGTCGATAGCGGGCGTTTCTGGTGCGGCCGTGCACCGTGATCGCATCGGCGCCACCATCGACCGCGGCCTTAGCCTGGTCAAGGTAGTTGAGATCGTCGTCGTTCCAGCCGAGTCTGATCTTCGCGGTGACCGGCACGTGCTGCACGGCCCGCTTCATCGCGTCTACGATGCGACGGATGCGATTCGGTTGCCGGCCAATGGAAGCGCCGAGACCCTTGCGCGTGAAGTGGTCGATTGGACACCCGAAGTTGATGTCCACGAAGTCCCCGCCTCGCGACTCGACGAGCGTCGCGGCCCAGCCCATCTCCTCAGGGTTGGTGCCTGCCAGCTGCACGCCGAAAAATGGCTCATCGGGCGCGCGACGGATCAGGGCGAACTCCCCCTTCCGCTTCTGTTTCAATCGGCGCGCCACCGTCATCTCGCTCATGGTGATCCGCGCACCCAGTTCCACGCACAACCGCCGATAGGGCAAGTTCGATCCCTTGGTCATAGGCGCCATGACGAGTGCGCCCGAGAGACGGTCAGCCAGTGTCATTGCTCTCCATGGTAGCAGCGCGCACTGCTGCGATCGGCCGGATCATGCGCATGCTAGGCTCGGCCCATGCACAATCGGTGGACGCCTGTCAGGTTGGCGGTGCTCGCGGCCGTCCTCGTTCCTAGTCTGGCGCTTGCCCAGTCTCCGGCGCGCCCGCCAGAGGCGGCGCCTGGTCGCCACTTCGTGTGGCGAGTGGCCAAAGCAGGAAAGCCCGTGGCGTGGCTGGTGGGCTCCGTCCACCTGCTCAAAGGCGACGCGTACCCACTGCCGGACGTCTTCAACAAGGCGTTTTCGGAAAGCGGGACACTGGTCGAAGAGATCGATCTCGGCGCTGCGGCGGATCCGGCGGCTGCTCTGCCCCTGGCGGCCAAGGCGGTCTTCACCGACGGCCGAACGCTGAGCGGACTGCTCGACCGCGAGACGTATGCAGCCGTCGAAGCAAAAGCCGCGGCCGCAGGGTTGCCCATGTTGCTTCTGGACCGTATGAAGCCGTGGCTCGTGGCGATGACGCTCGCCGTCCCAGCGCTGCAGAGTTCGGGCTTGGACCCCGCGTTTGGCATCGATCGGCATTTCTACGACCGTGCCTTGGCAGAGAAGCGCCCCGTGCGTGGGCTCGAGACGGCGGCCTACCAGATCGAGCGCCTCGACGGGCTTCCGATGCACGTCCAGGTCGATATGTTGCGGGCGGTGCTCGCGGACGTGGAGAGCCAGGTGGCGGCGGTCGCGGAGATCGTGGAGGCGTGGAAGTCTGGGGATGTCATCGCGCTGGATCGCCTGCTTCTGAAGGAGTTCCGTGAGTCGCCAGAGGCCTATCAGCGCCTGCTCGTCGAGCGGAACCAGGCGTGGGCGCCGCAGATTGCTGCCTGCGCAGCCGAACGGGCGCCCTGCCTCGTGGTCGTCGGCGGCGCTCACCTCGTCGGACCAGACAGCGTCGTGGCGCTGCTGCGACAGGCCGGGTTCAGTGTCGAGCAGCAGTAGTTGGCGTTGCTGGTCGCGCCAGGGCGCGTCTAGCGAGTTCCACCTCGGGACGAGCGAAGCATCCGTCGAGGTGATCGTTCACCAGTCCCATCGCCTGCATGAATGCGTAGATGGTGGTGGGGCCAACGAAGGTCCAGCCCCGTTTCTTCAGGTCCTTCGACAGAGCGGTCGAAGTAAGCGTCGTCGGCATCGCCTTGACCGCATCCCACGTGATCCGTGGCGGTCGCTCGGCCGGCGGGGGCTCCCAGGACCACGCGTAGGCCGCAAGTGATCCGAATTCAGCCGAGAGCTCCAACGCACGCGCGGCGTTGTTGATCGTCGACGCAATTTTGCCGCGGTGTCTGACGATGCCGGAATCGCTGAGCAAGCGCGTCACGTCGTGGTCGGTATAGTCAGCGACACGGGCCGCGTCGAAGCCGTCGAATGCCGTCCGAAAGCCTTCGCGCTTCCGCAGGATCGTCAGCCAACTCAATCCGGACTGAAATCCCTCGAGGCAGATCTTCTCGAACAGCCGCTGGTCGCTCGTGACGGGCCGCCCCCACTCCTCATCGTGATACGCGACATACAGCGGGTCGACGCCGCACCATGCACAGCGCCGACGGCGTGAACCGGCGTCGAACAGCCCCGGTGTGTCACTCATCACCGCACCGATCGCCGGGCGGGCCGTCGCGCACGTCGGGGCGACTGACCTTCGCTTTCCAAGGCGGCCTGCGCCACCTTCAGCTGTTGCAGCGTCGAGGCATCGACAGAGGGGAACGTGGGGCGCACCGACTCGATGGCGTCGATGACCGCTGATGCCACGACAAGTCTGGTGAACCACTTGTGGTCGGCGGGCACGACGTACCACGGGGCAAACGATGTGGCCGTATGCCGGATGGCGTCTTCATACGCCGTGAGGTAGTCGTCGAAATGCTCTCGTTCGTGAACGTCTCCGAGTGAAAACTTCCAGTGCTTCTCGGGCTCACGCAGCCGGTCCAGGAACCTGCGCCGCTGCTCTGCCTTCGACACGTACAGGAAGAACTTGCAGATCACGACGCCCTGTCTGGTGAGATAGCGCTCGTAGTTGACCACGTCGTCGAACCGCTCCGTCCAGATACGGGGTGTGACGACCTCGCTCGGCAGCTGCTGCTTCGCCAGGATTTCGGGATGCACCCGCACCACGAGCATTTCCTCGTAGTACGAGCGGTTGAAGATGCCAATGTGCCCGCGGCGCGGCAGCTTGGTTGACGTGCGCCACAGGAAGTCGTGGTCGAGCTCTTCGCTCGAGGGCGCCTTGAAGCTGTGGACCTCGCAGCCCTGCGGATTCAGTCCCGACATCACGTGCTTGATGGTGCCGTCCTTGCCGGCCGCGTCCATCGCCTGGAACACCAGCAGCACGCTCCAGCGATCCTGCGCGTAGAGCCGTTCCTGCAGGTCGGCCATGACCTGCACGCTCCGTTCGAGCAGCTCGTCTGCCTTGTCCTTGAGTGAAAGTCCCCGCGTGTCGTCGGGATCGAACTTGTCGAGCGAGAATCCCTGGCCGCGCGCGACCCGGTAGTGCCGGGCCAGGCGCGCGAGCTCCCTTGGCGTCGTTTCAGTCATGCCGCGCGATCATACGGCCAAGCGTTCCCAGCCGGCTACCGCGCGTGCTCGCCGGGAGCGAGCACCGCCAGTACGGCGAGCCGTGCCGGCCCAGCATTGCGCACGCCGTGCGGAACCCCCCCTGGTGCCACCAGTAGATCGCCCGCGCGCATGGGCAGTTCGGCGCCGTCGAGCAGGAAAACGCCCTCGCCGTCAAGCACGTAGTAGAGCTTGTCCATACCGTGGTGGGCGTGGAGAGCGTGGGCCTGACCGGGTTCAAACGCGTTGAGGCCCACGATCATCCGCGGCGACGAGAAGATCGTGGACTTGCCCATCCTGTCCGCTCGATACGCGGCATGGTCCACCGGACGGACGACTTCGGGGTGATTCATCGGACCTCTCCTTGAACCGGACGCGCGAGCCGCCCGGACGTTTGCCGCCGGATCCCCGCTGGGCACCGGTATACTCGCCGCGCATGGCGTATTTTCGCGCAGACTCGCTGTCGTCCAGGCCCGCCGACGCCATCTGGTTGTCGAATGACCGCGACGAAGCAAGGTTGCCATGGGCGTGAGGAATGCAGCCAGCGCGAAAGAGGGCTGGCACGGCTGGGACGACTACGCCCCGTTTTACGACTGGGAGAACGCGCGCACCCTGGGTCGGCGCGACGTGCCCTTCTGGCTGAGGATGACGGGCGTGGTCAGGGGCGCGGTGCTGGAGCTTGGCTGCGGCACTGGCCGCATCACGATGCCATTGGCGCACGAAGGTGTCCATATGGTGGGCGTTGACCGTTCGGGCGAGATGCTGTCGCGCGCCAGGCGGCGGGTGCGGCGCCAGCGGCGTGGCACGAAGCCTGACCTCATCCGAGGCGACATCCGGCATCTGCCATTCCATGACGCTTCGTTCCAGCTCGTCATGGCTCCGTATGGCATCTTGCAGTCGTTGCTCTCGGAGCGCGACCTGACGACCACGTTGTCAGAGGTGGCACGGGTCGTCGAACCCGATGGAATCTTCGGCCTGGAACTGGTGGCCGACCTGCCCTTGTGGGGCGAGCATGCCAAGAAAGTGAGCCTGCGCGGAAGTCGCAGTCCGGGGGGCACGCAGGTGACGCTTCTGGAGTCGGTGCGGCAGGACAAGACCAAGGGGCTCACGATCTTCGATCAGGAGTTCGTGGAGCGCCGGGGCCGGGCCGTCCGGCGGCACTCGTTCGCGCTCACGTTCCGCACGCTGTCTGTGCCGCAGATGACCAGACGGCTCGAAAAGGCCGGATTTCGCGTGGAGATGCGGCTCGGCGACTATCAGGGCGGCCCTTGGCATTCCAAAGCCGAAGTGTGGATCATCCTGGCCCGCAAGGTTTGTTAAACTGAAGGGTCTAATTCTGAGTTTTTGTTTGGGAGCAACGCCATGTCCGGCCATTCCAAGTGGCATACCATCAAGCACAAGAAGGGCGCGCTTGACGCCAAACGCGGCAAGCTGTTCACCCGCCTGATCAAGGAGATGACCGTCGCGGCCAGGAATGGCGGCGGCGATCTCAACATCAACCCGCGGCTGCGCACCGTGGTAACCGAGGCCAAGGCGGCCAACATGCCGGCCGAGAACATCAAGCGCGCGATCCAGCGCTGCACCGGCGAACTGCCGGGCGTCACATATGAAGAGATCAACTACGAGGGCTACGGCCCGGGCGGCGCGGCGGTCATCATCGAGACGATGACCGACAACAAGAACCGCACCGTCGGCGAGATCCGTTTCATGCTCAACAAGTTCAACGGCAACCTCGGCGCGGAAAACTCGGTCGCGTGGATGTTCTCGAAGAAGGGCTACATGGTCATCGAGAAGGCCGGCGTGGACGAGGAGA
Organism: Acidobacteriota bacterium; assembly: GCA_031376505.1. GTDB lineage: Bacteria > Acidobacteriota > Vicinamibacteria > Vicinamibacterales > UBA2999 > CADEFD01. The sequence goes on along the minus strand of JANMDX010000134.1, from coordinate 38,628 downwards.
AGCTCCTCAACGCCGTGCTCGAGGCCGGGGCCGACGACCTGCGCGATGACGGCGACCACTGGGAAGTCATCACCGACCCGCCGGTGTTCGAAGCCGTGAAGGAAGCAGTCAAGGCGCTGTCGATCGAACCGGTCACGGCCAAGGTGTCGATGATGCCGAAGAACTACATCAAGCTCGAAGGCCGTGAGGCCGCGCAGATGCTGAAGCTGATGGAAGCGGTGGAAGACCACGACGACGTGCAGAACGTGTGGTCGAATTTCGACATCGACGACAAGGAGATCGAGGCCTCGCTCGCGTGAGGGTGTTCGGCATCGACCCGGGCTCGGAGCGCACCGGTTATGGGTGCGTCGAGACCGACGGCCGGCGCCACCGCCTTGTGCTGTGCGGCGCCATCAGCACGGCCGGCGCCTCATGCTTCGCGGCGCGCCTCGGGGTCATTCACGCCGGACTCGCGAGGCTGCTCGCAGAGTCCGCGCCGAGTATCGTGGCGATCGAGAATCTCTTCCACGCCGTGAACGTCCGCAGTGCACTCAAGCTGGGCCATGCGCGTGGCGTGGCCATGCTGGCGGCCGTCGAGGCCGGGCTCGAGGTGGTGGAGTACACGCCAGCCGAGATCAAGCGGGCGGTGGTCGGCTACGGCCGCGCCGAGAAGCCGCAGGTGCAGCAGATGATCAAGCTGCTGCTCGGTCTGCCGGCGGTGCCGACGCCTCACGATGCTGCCGATGCGCTTGCGGTGGCGCTCTGTCACGCACATCGGATTCCCGGCCGTACGGCGACGCAGGCGCTCGCACGACCCTTGCCCACACCGTCGGCCAAGAGCTGGCGCACCTACCGGCCGGCGGAGCCGGCTGTGCCTCGGATGCCACTGCCTGCCAGTGCGCGCCGCTCATGATCGCGTGGCTGAACGGGCGACTGGTCGAGAAGCATCCGACGCGCCTCATCCTCGATGTGCACGGTGTGGGCTACGACGTGGCCGTGCCGGTCTCGACGTTCTACGCTGTCGGCGAACCGGGCGCCGAGGTGACATTGCGTGTGCACACACACGTGCGAGAGGATGCCATCGCGCTGTTCGGTTTTCTGACCGCCTTCGAGTTGCGGGTCTTTGAACGCCTGATTGCGACCAGTGGTATCGGCCCGAAACTGGCGCTGGCGGTGCTGTCGGGCATTGAGGCCGGCGACTTCGTAGCCGCGGTACAGCGCGCGGACGTATCCAGGCTCACACGCATTCCCGGCGTCGGCAAGAAGACCGCCGAGCGAATCTGCCTCGAGTTGAAGGACAAGCTGCCGCCGCCCAGCGAGGGGGGCGTACCGACCGCAATTGCGCCTGCGCCGCATGCGCTGCGTGACGACCTGGTGTCGGCCCTCGAAAATCTCGGCTACCATCGCTCAGCTGTGGACAAGGTGCTCGACAAGCAACTCGCAGGCGATGAGAGCCCGGGCTTCGAGACGGCGCTGCGCGCCGTGCTGAAAGAACTGGCGCGGTCATGAGCGTCGGCCGGGTGGTGTCGCCGGCCAAGGCCGACGACGATGCGCAGTACGAAGCGGGGCTGAGGCCCAGGCGCCTGGACGATTACATCGGCCAGGACCGGATTCGCGAGAACCTGCAGGTCTCGATCGAAGCCGCCAAGCGACGAGGTGAAGCGCTCGACCACATTCTGCTCTACGGCCCGCCAGGACTCGGAAAGACCACCCTCGCCTACGTGATCGCCAACGAGATGGGCGCGGCGATTCGGACGACTGCCGGTCCAGTGATCGAGAAACCCGGCGACCTGGCCGGCATGCTCTCGGGTCTGCAGTTGCGCGAGGTGCTCTTCATCGACGAGATTCACCGCATGCCGCCGGCCATCGAAGAGATCCTCTATCCGGCGATGGAGGACTTCGAACTCGACATCGTGATTGGCCAGGGACCGGGCGCTCGTTCGGTGAAGGTGCCCGTGGAGCGGTTCACGCTTGTGGGCGCCACGACCCGCGCAGGACTGCTCACGTCGCCGTTGCGGGCGCGATTTGGCATCGTGCACCGGCTCGACTTCTACACCACGGCCGACATCGACGAGATCGTGCGTCGTTCGGCGCGCATCCTCGCGACGCCAATCGATCCCGAGGCGGCGACCGAGATTGCCCGCCGTTCCCGCGGCACGCCGCGCATCGCGAACCGGCTGCTGCACCGCGTGCGCGATTACGCACAGGTCAGAGCCGACGGCGTCATCACCGTCGAGGTCACGCGCGCGGCGATGGGCATGCTGGAGGTCGACGATCAAGGCTTCGACGAGATGGACCGCCGGCTGCTGAGCATCATCATCGATAAGTTTGGCGGCGGGCCAGTCGGCGTGAACACACTGGCCGCGGCACTGAGCGAAGAGCCCGACGCGATCGAGGACATTCACGAGCCATACCTGCTGCAGGCGGGGTTTCTCGACCGCACGTCGCGTGGCCGTGTGGCCACGGCTCGGGCGTACGAGTACTTCGGGCGCCAGGCGCCAAAGAGAGGATTGTTTTGAAAGCTTCCATTGCAAGTCTTCCTGGTCACGCCCGTATCGGACGGGCCGAGATCAAGAGCCTGGCGACGTACGTGCCGCCCCGCGTGCTGACCAACGCTGACCTCGAGAAGCTGGTCGAGACCAGCGACGCGTGGATCTTGCAGCGCACCGGCATCAAGGAGCGCCATGTCGTAGATCCGGGCGTGGCCACCTCCGACCTTGCCAAGGAAGCGTCGGTCGAGGCCATTCGTCGTGCGGGCCTGACGCCCGACGACATCGACCTCATCATCGTGGGCACCGTCACGCCCGACACCTTGTTCCCGAGCACCGCGTGCCTGCTGCAGCACAAGATCGGCGCCAGCCATGCCTGGGGCTTCGACGTGTCGGCAGCCTGTTCGGCATTTGCGTATTCGCTTACGGTCGGCAGCCAGCTCATTGCCGCCGGGTCGGTCAGATACGCGCTGATAGTCGGCGCTGACGTCATGTCGAGCATCATCGACTACACGGACCGCACCACCTGTGTACTCTTCGGTGATGGCGCCGGTGCGGTAGTGCTCGGCCCGTCGGAGAACAACGAATTCGGCGTACTCGACTTCGCGCACGAGATCGACGGCAGTGGCGGCTCGGCGCTCTGCATGCCGGCGGGCGGAAGCCTTAGACCCGCCACGCACGACACGGTCGATCAGCGGATGCACTTCGTGAAGCAGGACGGACCGTCGGTGTTCAAGTTCGCGGTTCGACGCACTGGCGACCTGTGCGATCGGCTGCTGAAGCGCAACAATGTCACGGCCGATGACATCGACCTGTTCGTCTCGCACCAGGCCAATCGGCGCATTATCGAGGCGGTGGCCGGACGCGTGGGAATCGACCCTTCGAAGGTCATCATCAACATCGAGCGGTTCGGGAACACCACGGCCGGGACCATCCCGCTCGCATTGAACGACGCGGTCGAGTCAGGCCGCCTGAAGAAAGGTGATCTCGTGCTGCTCGCCTCGGTGGGCGCGGGCTTTACCGTAGGCGCCGTGTTGCTGCGCTGGGCCTACTAGGGGGCACGCTGGCGGCCCAGTGTGCCGATTTTCGACAGAGGGTCGCCCGCCTCCAGAGCCTAGGCGCTCAGGCAAGTCTCTGATGCGCAGTCACTTAGCAGGTTGTGACATGGGCCTTCGGGCGCGCTTGGCGTCGTGTTCCATTCGAGCGCAAGCCTTAAACATCAGTGAACAAATGGCTTAGCGTCTCGAATCGCCCTGGGGACCCAGGCTGTGCACTGTTGTGGAACAGCATAGCGGCGTCTCGGCCGCGCCGGGCCGTGAACCGTAATCGGCACATTCAATTGAACTTACGTCCGAGGGACGGCCCTCCACGACAGATGGCGCGCGCCTTGCTGTTGTCGAGGACGTGAGCCTTACAGTCACGACTACTCCTCTCCCCCAGCGCGGCAGCGTTCGGCCGGCACCCATGGGGACTCCAGACCAGGCTGGTCTGGGGTCCACCCTGGCTAGGTCATAGGCTCGACGATGGCCAAGATTTTCACGAGCAACCCGACCGCCGGCGGCACGCCGTCGCCTGGCGCCGAGCTTTCCCCAGAGTCGGGCACATGCTGGCGCGAGTCGCTCCCGACGCTCTCGAGCGCGATGGTCACGCTGCGTGAGCCCACTGCGACTGACGCGCTGGCGCTCCTGACCGCGCTGTCTGCAGACGCGCTGTCGGAAGCCGTGCCGGATGCTCCGCCGGCGTCGCAGCTGGGGTTTGAGTCACTGATTGCCGGGATGGCCGAGAAGCGGTCCCAGGGCATCGAGGCCTGCTGGGTCGTCGTGCCCCGCGACACCGGCGTGCCGGTCGGACTGATCCGTGCGCGCGCGCTCGACCATGGGTTCACGATGGTCGAGGGCACCGCCGCAATCGCCGAAGAATTCCACGGGACACACCTGTTCCAGGACGCCGCGCGCCTGGCGCTCGGATGTCTCTTCCACACGATGCAGGTGCATCGGGCCGAGTTCCGGATCGACGTGCGCAACGCGCGCGCCAACGGCGCCCTGCGCAAGCTCGGCGCGACCCAGGAAGGCCTGCTGCGCCGCGCTCAGCATCGGCAGGGCACGTTCCTCGACCAGGTACTGTGGGCCATCGTCGCCAGCGACTGGTATACGCCACGCGAGGTCAGCCAGTCTCGCGTCCACTGAACACGAACCTCCGATTTCGGCCCGGGCATTTCCAGGGGTGCGCGGGCCTCTTTTTGTACGGCCCCTCGCACAACGCTTAAGATGAGAGGCCGACTCCACCCGGTCGCCCGCAGTGTCCGCCCCCCTACGCGTCTCAGACTTCGACTTCGAACTGCCCGCCGACCTGGTGGCGCAGGAGCCGCCATCCGTCAGAGGGGCATCTCGGTTGATGCACCTGGGACGGGCGACAGGCGTCGCCGGTCATGGAGCGTTTGCCGACCTCCCGCAGTTGCTCGCCCGAGACGACCTGCTCGTGTTGAACGACACACGCGTGTTTCCCGCTCGGTTGCTGGGCCGCCGCCTGCCAGGTGGCGGAGCGGTCGAGTGCCTGCTGGTCTCGCGCCTGGACGACGGCGCGGGCGAGCCCGCGACCGAGCGCTGGCTGGCGCTCGTCAGCCCCGGGCCGCGCGTGAAACCAGGCACCAGGATCGTGTTCGTCGACGCCGAGGGGGAACTGCACGGCGAAGTGATGGAACGGCGCGAGCACGGGCGCGTCGTTCGACTGTTTACTGAAGACGGTGCTGCCGTACGCGCCGCCGTTCACCGGCTGGGCCGGATGCCATTACCGCCGTACATCAGGCGTGCCGACGTCTCGTCCGACCGCGAGCGCTACCAGACCGTGTATGGGCGCCACGAGGGCTCCATCGCCGCCCCGACGGCGGGCCTCCACTTCACCCCCGACCTGCTCGCCGCCATCGATGGCGAAGGTATCGAGCGCATCGCGATCACACTGCACGTGGGCTACGGCACGTTCCAGCCGGTGCGCGTGGATCTCGTCGCCGACCACCGCATGGGCCGCGAAGAGTACGAGGTAGGTCCGGATGCGGCGGCGGCACTGACGCGCGCGTTGGCCGCGGGCCGACGGGTTGTGGCCGTCGGCACCACGACGACCCGCACGCTTGAGTCTCTCGACCTCGGGCCCGGAGGGGCAGTCACCCCAGGCCGTGGCGCGACCGAGATCTTCATCGCCCCCGGGCACCGCTTCCGGGTGGTCGGAGGGCTCGTCACCAATTTTCACGTGCCCCGCTCGTCGCTGTTGATGCTGGTGTCGGCGTTTGCAGGAATCGAACCGATTCGTCGCGCGTATGCCGAGGCAGTCGCGGCACGCTACCGTTTCTACAGCTACGGCGACGCGATGGCCATACTCTAGAGGCGAGAGATTGCTCGCAGAGGTCACGATGACACTCGACTACGAAGAGTTCGACCTGTCGGGCGTTCGACGGTATCCGCTGGCGTCGCGGGCAAGCAAAGTCCGCCGGGAGCATCTGGCCCAGGCCTATGCTCCAGGCGGGGGCATCGGCGCCTGGCTCGAGAGCCTTCCCAAGCTTCTGGCCGCGCGCGACCTGCTCGCGGTTGTCGCTGCCGTCGACGCGGCGTACTCGCGCTCGGCTCCGGTGATTTGGGGGCTCGGCGCGCACGTGATCAAGGCCGGCCTGTCGCCGGTCATCATCGACCTGATGCAACGCGGCTACGTGTCGGCGCTGGCGCTGAACGGCGCCGGCATCATCCATGATGTCGAACTCGCGATCGGTGGGGCTACGTCAGAAGACGTCGACGAAGCGCTCGGCCCGGGCACGTTCGGGATGGCTGAAGAAACCGGCACCGGAATCAATGCCGCGATTGTCCGCGGTGTGGCTGGCGGTGCGGGCCTGGGACGCGCGGTGGCGGAATGGCTGGCCGGCGAGCGCCCGCCGCATGCTGCCGTCAGTCTCCTGTGCACGGCGGTCCGACTTGGAATACCAGTGACCACACATGTCGCGATTGGCTCCGACATCGTGCACATGCACCCCCAGGCCTCGGGGGCCGCGATCGGTGAAGGGAGCCTTCGTGACTTCCGGCATTTCGCCGCGTCCGTCTCGAGGCTCAAGGGCGGGGTGTACCTGAACTGCGGTTCGGCGGTCGTACTGCCAGAGGTCTTCCTCAAGGCCGTGGCCGTGGCGCGCAATTGCGGGCATGACCTCGACGGGCTGACCACCGTCGACCTCGACTTCCGGCAGCACTACCGGCCTCTGACCAACGTCGTACGCCGGCCCACCGCCGGCATCGGGCGAGGCATCCATCTGACCGGTCACCACGAGATCATGATCCCGTTGCTCGCCGCAGCTCTTGTGGAGCGGTCGACCCCGACCTCGCTGACGTGATAAAGTCGCAGATTCCTGCCGGAGTAGCTCAGCCGGTTAGAGCATGCGTCTCATAAGCGCAGGGTCGGCGGTTCGAGTCCGCCCTCCGGCACCATACTGACCCACCCGTCACTCCACCCATCTGACGGCGGCTCGACCATGACGGATATCGCCGCGCGCGTTCGTCGGTACGTCGACCGCCATCAGCTGTGGCTTACGGGTGGACGGGTGTTGGCCGCTGTGTCGGGCGGGTCCGACTCCGTCTCGCTGCTCTGGATCTTGCGGGAGTTGCAGGACGCTGGGGCGGTGGCGCTCACGGGCGTGGCCCACCTGAATCACCAACTCCGGGCGCATGCTGACCGCGATGAAGGATTCTGCCGGGCGCTGGCGGGGAGCCTGGCTGTTCCGCTCGTGGTCGGGCGGGTCGATGTCGCGGCACTGGCGCGGGCCGGTCGCTGCTCGGTCGAGGTGGCGGCGCGACGCGCCCGGTATGCGTTTCTCGAAGAGGTGCGGGTCGCCACCAGCTCGGACCATGTGGCCGTGGCGCACACCCGCGATGATCAGGCCGAGACCGTGCTGTTGCGCTTGGTGCGCGGGGCGGGCACGCGCGGGCTGCGTGGCGTCCTGCCGGTGCGCGGCGCCGTTGTGCGGCCGCTCCTCGACTGCGGCCGCAACGAACTGCGGCAGTTTCTTGCGGCGCGCAGCCGAACGTGGGTGGAAGACGAGACCAACGCCGACCTCAGTCACCCCCGCAATCGGATCCGGCACGAGCTGCTGCCGCTGCTCGCGTCCCGCTACCGGCCGTCGGTGGACCGCGTGCTGGCCCGCACGGCCGATGTGGCTGCCCACGACGACGCGCTCCTGGAGCAACTCGCCGGCCACGCGCTCGCTCCGCTGCTTACCAGGGCGGCGACGACATTCCAGCTCGACGCCGCCGGTCTGCGTGCCCTGCCACTCGCACTCAGACGTCGTGCCGCGCGCCAAGTGTTGGTGCTCGCTGGTGCGCGGCGGCCTCCGGGGCACGCCGACATCGAGCGACTGCTCGACGTGTGCAGCACGACTGGACCCGCCGCTTGCCAGTGCACAGGACTCCGTGTGGAACGTTTTTCCGTGGATGCTGTCTTATTGAGGAGAGATGGCGGGCTCCGGGCGGCTGCGGTCTTGCTGGACCAAGTCCTGCTGGTGCCAGGCAGCGCAGCATTGGCCCAACTGGGCCCCGGCTGCCGGGTTGAGGCGGTTGGGCCGATAACGCGAGAGGGCGGCAGTGGGCCGAGCCTCTACCAGATCACCGTCAGGGCCGGCGCCGTTGCGCTGCCGCTGCTGGTCAGGAGCCGGCAGGCAGGAGACCGAATCCGGCCAGTTGGACTCGGTGGCACAAAGACGCTGCAAGACTTGATGGTCGACCGCAAGGTGCCATGGGCCGAGCGGCACTGCATCCCGGTCGTGGCCGATGCCAACGGGGAAATCGTCTGGGTCGTGGGGCACGCCGTCGCCGCGCACACGGCCTCGTCACCCCAGGACGACGTGATAGTCTTGACTTTTGTGCCGCCGGCAGTGCCCGGCTCGGAGGCGTCGTGAACTCCACCGCTAAGAACCTTGTTTTCTGGTCCATCTTGTTCGTGGTTGGGCTGCTCGTCTGGAATTTTTCATCGCGGCTTCAGCGTAACGAGAACCCGGTGGCGTTCAGCGAGTTCGTCTCGTGGGTCGACGCTGGCCAGGTGCAGCGGGTCGTGATTGTCGGCAATGACATCACGGGTGTGACCAAGGGACTCGAGAACTTCCGCACCTACGCGCCCTTTCAGTACGAGGGGCTCGCCAACCGCCTGATCGAGCGCGGGGTCAGCGTCGAAAGCAAGGCGCCCACCGAGTCGCCGTGGGCGGCCATTCTGTATTCCTGGGCGCCCATCTTGCTGATGATCGGCTTCTGGGTCTTCTTCATGCGCCAGGTGCAGAGCGGAGGCAACAAGGCCCTCTCGTTCGGGAAGAGCAAGGCCAAGCTCTCGTCGTCGGCCCAGAAAAAAGTCACCTTCCGCGACGTGGCGGGTGTGGACGAGGCCAAAGACGAACTGCAGGAGATCATCGAGTTCCTGAAGGAACCACAGAAGTTCCAGAAGCTTGGCGGCCGCATCCCCAAAGGTGTGCTGCTCATGGGACCTCCGGGAACCGGCAAGACACTGATGGCCCGGGCCGTGGCTGGTGAGGCCAATGTGCCATTCTTCTCAATCAGCGGCTCCGACTTCGTCGAGATGTTCGTGGGCGTCGGCGCCAGCCGGGTGCGTGACCTGTTCGAACAGGGGAAGAAGAACGCGCCCTGCATCGTGTTCATCGATGAAATCGACGCGGTTGGCCGCCATCGAGGCGCCGGCCTGGGCGGTGGCCATGACGAACGGGAGCAGACGCTCAACCAACTCCTCGTCGAGATGGACGGCTTCGAGTCGAACGAGGGCGTGATCCTCGTGGCGGCCACGAACCGGCCGGATGTGCTCGACCCGGCGCTGCTGCGCCCGGGCCGCTTCGACCGCCGCATCGTGGTGAACCGTCCCGACGTGAAGGGCCGCGAAGGCATCCTCGCGGTGCACACCAAGAAGGTTCCGATGGCCGACGATGTCGACATCCGCACGCTGGCGCGCGGCACGGCGGGCTTTGCGGGCGCAGATTTGGCTAACTTGGTAAACGAAGCGGCGCTGAACGCGGCACGACTGAACAAGAAGGCCGTGGCGATGGTCGACTTCGAGTACGCCAAGGACAAGGTCCTCATGGGCGCCGAGCGGCGCTCCATGATCGTGACTGAGGAAGAGAAGAAAATCACGGCGGTTCACGAGGCGGGCCACGCGCTGCTGGCGGTGCTGTTGCCACACTCCGATTCGCTCCACAAGGTCACCATCATTCCTCGCGGCATGGCGCTTGGGCTCACGACTCAACTACCGCTCGACGAAAAGCACAATTACTCCAAGGTCTATCTGATGGACCGCATCGCCATTCTGCTCGGCGGGCGGATTGCCGAAGAGCTGACCACGGGGGACATCACGACCGGTGCCGGCAACGACCTCGAGCGCGCCACCGAGATGGCCCGCAAGATGGTGTGCGAGTGGGGCATGAGCGAGGCGATGGGGCCGCTTACCTTCGGCAAGAAGGAAGAACAAATCTTCCTCGGCCGGGAGATCGCGCAGCAGCAGGACTACAGTGGCGTGACCGCCGAGCGCATCGACCAGGAGGTCAGGCGGCTCATCGCCGAGAACTACGAAAAGGCCACCGTGCTCCTCAAGGAGCACAAGGACCACCTGCAGGCGATTGCCGACGCGCTCCTGGCCCGTGAATCGCTCGACGGCGACCAGGTTCGGCGCATCGTGGGGGGCTTGCCGCTCGACGAACCGCCGTCAGCGGCAGCGCCGGCGGCTCCCGCCTCGCCTGATGACACCCGCGAGCGTGCGCGCGACAAAGAACGCGCGCCGCTGCTGCCCATCGCGCCGAAGCCGCTCGGGCAGGAATAGCGCCGCGATCGGCCCGACGGCCGGCGCAGCTTGTGTACCCGCATGATCGCGCCGCGCGCTGACTATTCCCTGCGGCTCGTTGGCCGTGCTCCGCTCGTGCTGGGCCGCCGCACGCTCGTCATGGGCGTGCTCAACGTGACGCCCGACTCGTTCTCGGACGGCGGGCCGGCGCTCGACCCTGCCCGAGCGCTCGACCTGGCGCTCGAGATGGAGGCGGCCGGCGCCGACATCATCGACATTGGAGCGGAGTCCACGCGTCCCGGTGCCACGCCGCTGTCGGGTCGCGAAGAGCGCTCGCGGCTCCTTCCAGTACTCCGCCAGCTCCACCGGCTCCAGATTCCGCTCTCGATTGACACGACCAAGGCGGAGGTGGCGCGCTTCGGGCTCGACGAAGGCGCCAGCATCGTGAACGACATCAGCGGGTTGCAGTACGAACCCGCCCTCGGCGACATCGTGGCCGTTCGCGGTGCCCCGCTCGTGCTGATGCATATGCGCGGGCGGCCTTCCGACATGTATGCGCAGGCGGCATACGACCACGTGGCCACTGACGTGACCCGCGACCTCACAAGGGCGATCGAGCGCGCCGTCAGCCGCGGCGTGGCCTGGAATCAGCTGGTTGTCGACCCGGGACTCGGATTTGCCAAGCGGGCCGACCACAGCCTGGCCGCTCTAGCGGGCCTGTCCGCCCTGGCGGCGCTCGGGCGCCCGGTACTGGCCGGACCGTCGCGGAAATCCTTCCTTGCGGCGGCCACCGGCGATGCCGCTGCCGACGGACGCGACTGGGCGACGGCGGCGGCGGTGACGGCCGCAGTGCTGGCTGGTGCTCATATCGTTCGGGTCCACGCCGTGGCCGAGATGGTGCATGTGACCCGCGCCGCGGATATGATTCGAGAGCACGGCGCAGCCGCGCCTGGCTCTAGCCGCTGACTTTCGGTCGCTAGCCGCCCGGCCGCGCGCCGGGAACCCATGCCCTGGCTCGATTCCTTGCTCGAACGGCCGCCCATCACGTGGTGGGACATCCTCGATATCGCGCTCGTGTCGGTCGTCGTGTACGAAGTGCTCAAGCTGATTCGAGGCACCCGCGCGTCGCAGATGGCCGTGGCGCTCGGCGCCATTGTGGGGGTGTTCTATGCGTCGCGAGCCCTCGAGTTGCAGACGATCAACTGGCTGATCAGGAATGTGGTGGGCTATGTCGTATTTGCCGCAATCGTCTTACTTCAGACCGACATCCGCCGCGCGCTCGTGCACTTCGGGCGGGGGCCGTTCTTCAAGTACTTGCAGCGCGTCGAGCCGGATGACGACTCGATTGAAGAATTGATGGTGGCGCTCGAGACACTGGCCAGCAAGCGCATCGGCGCCCTGGTCGTGCTCGAGCGCGGGATCGGGTTGCGGAACCATATCGAGAGCGGCATCCCGCTCGATGCGAAGCTCACCTACGACCTCATCGTCAGCATCTTCCAGCCCACCTCGCCGCTGCACGACGGCGCCGTGATCGTGCAAGGGGACCGCATCGCCGCGGCCGCGTGCTTCCTGCCCCTGAGCGTGAATCCACGGCTTGCGCGCGACCTTGGATCGCGCCACCGCGCCGCGCTCGGGGTCACCGAGGAGAACGACGCCGCGGCGCTCGTGGTGTCAGAGGAGACCGGCACGATCTCGCTCGTGCTCGACGGCAAGATCGAACGCGGGCTGTCGACCGACTCGTTACGGCACCGGCTGCGCATGCTGGTCAAGCGCGTGCAGCCCCGCGCGGAGCGCCGCCTGGCCGCGGCGACGATGGACTGATGGCGCTTCTTCCCGTGCGCCATGTTGGATTGAAGCTGCTCTCGATCGTCGTGGCGGCGCTGCTGTGGCTGGTCGTCACCGACGACGCCGAGGTGGAGCGCATTCTGCGCGTGGGCCTGGAATTGCAGCGGACCCCGGCGGGCGTTGAGCTGACGACCGCCGTGCCCGACACCGTGGCCGTGCGCGTGCATGGCCCAGCCAGCCGGCTCTCGGGCCTGGCGCCAGGCGATCTGTCAGTAGTGATCGACCTCGACGGCGTGCGCCCCGGCCGCCGGCTGTTTGCGCTGACGTCCGAACAAGTCACTGCACCGTACGGAATTGTCGTGGCCCAGGTCACGCCTGCGGCCCTGCCCCTCAGCTTCGAGTCCACGGCGGGAAAGCTCGTGCCCGTGCGCCCGCGGATCGAAGGCACACCTGTGCCCGGCCACAGCGTCACGAACGTGTCAGTGAATCCCTCGCAGGTGCGCATCGAGGGGCCGGAGAGCGCCGTGAACGGGCTGACTGAGGTCGTGACCGAGATGGTCTCGGTCGAGCGCGCGACCAGCCTGGTGCGCGAAGCCGTCGCGATCGACGTCGCTGATGCCGGCGTGCGTCTCGTCGGCGGCGGCACGGCGGTGGTGACGGTGACCGTTGCGGCCGATACGACGGAGCGGACGGTGACCGGCGTGGCGATTGCGCAGCGTGGCGCTGTGGCCGGCGGCAACGTGCTGGTGCCGGCCGTCGCATCGGTGACAGTGCAGGGGGCCGGCGACGTCGTGAGCGCACTTTTGGCCGCGGACGTCGCGCTGTTTGTCGAGATCGGCGATGCGACTCCCGGCCGCGATGTGCCGGTGCAGGCGGAATCGTCGCCACGCTACGTTGTGCGGTCGATAGAACCGGCGTCGGTGCGAGTGAGCGCGCCGGCTCGCCGGCGACAGGACCACTGACAGGAGACAGCTTGAGGTTGTTCGGTACTGACGGAATCCGAGGAGAGGCTGGCGTTCCCCCGCTCGTTCCAGAAACGGTGGCGCGAATCGGTGGCGCCCTGGCTCGCGTGCTGGGTCGGCCTGGCGTGCGCGCGCTGGTTGGTCGGGATACCCGAGAGAGTGGTCAGTGGATCGAGAACGCGCTGGCCCGCGGCCTGGCCGGCGAAGACGCCACGCTGGTGACCGCCGGGGTCGTACCGACGCCCGCCGTGGCCTACCTGACCAAGGCCCAGGGCTTCGACCTCGGCCTGGTGATCTCCGCGTCGCACAATCCGTTCAAAGACAACGGCATCAAGGTGTTTTCCGGTGCGGGCGAGAAGTTCAGTGAGGCCCTCGAGCACGAGGTCGAGCGCATGGTGGCAGATACCGCCTGGCAGGCGCCGGCCGCGACGCACGCGGCGATATCGGGCGGCGATCTGGCCGCGCATTATGTCGCGCATCTGCGACGCATCCTGGACGGCGCCGGCCCGCTCGCGGGCGCGCGCATCGTGGTGGACTGCGCCAATGGCGCCACGAGTACGCTGGCACCGGCGCTGTTTCGCGACCTGGGTTTCGAGGTTGAGGTGATCGGCGATCAGCCCGACGGCCGCAACATCAACCTCGGATGTGGATCGACGGCGATGGAGGCACTACAGGCCCAGGTCGTGGCCTCGGGCGCTGGCCTGGGCGTGGCCTTCGACGGCGATGGCGACCGCGCGCTCTTCGTCGACCACCTTGGACGCCGCGTCGACGGCGACGCGGTAATGCTCATCTGCGCTGACCTGCTGCGTGGCGAATCGGGTCTACCCGGCGACGCGATTGTGGCCACAGTGATGAGCAACATCGGCCTGGAACTGGCGCTGAAGGCCCGTGGCGTCGCGCTCATGCGCTGCCCGGTTGGCGACAAGTACGTGATGGAAGAGATGCTGGCTCGCGGCATCGCCCTCGGCGGCGAGCAATCGGGCCATGTCATCTTCGCCCGCCACCTCTTCACCGGCGACGGCATCGCGACCGCGTTGCACGTGCTGCGCGCCATGATGGCCACGGGCCAGGACCTGGCCTCGCTGGCCGCCGGGCTCACGGCCTATCCGCAAGTACTGGTCAATGTGCGCGTGAAGACCCGCTCGGACATTGCGACCGTGCCCGCCGTGGCCAAGGCCATGCAAGACGTCGAGGCACGTCTCGACGGGCAGGGCCGGCTGCTGGTGCGCTACTCGGGCACCGAGCCGCTCCTCCGGATCATGCTCGAGGGCCGCGACCTGAACGAGATCCAGGCCCTGGCCGAGGAGATCGCCACGGCCGTCCGCATACACCTGGCGTAGTTGGCGTCCCCACGCCTGCCCGGGGTGATACGCTTGGCCGTTACCCGGCTCGTGCCTAGCCGCTAGCACCTAGCCGCTAGCCGCTGTCCATGGCCCTGGGTCACGCTGGTCATGGTGCGTCTCTCCGTCAACGTCAACAAGGTGGCGACACTACGCAACTCGCGTGGCGGCCACGAGCCGTCAGTGGTCGAGGCCGTGCGGGTCGTGGTGGGCGAGGGCGCACGCGGCATCACCGTGCATCCCCGTGCGGACGAGCGGCACATCACCCCTGTCGACGTGCGAGAGCTGGCGGCGCTCCTGGCGCCAATGCGCGGCGCGGTGGAATACAACATCGAGGGGGATCCCCGAGCTGGCCTGCTGGCGCTCGTGCACGAGGTCAAGCCGGACCAGTGCACGCTCGTGCCCGTGCGGCCCGGCGAGATTACGAGTCAGGCCGGCTGGCCGGCGGACACGCCGAAAGCCGAGCTGGCAGCGGTGATTCGCGACTTGACCACCGCTGGCGTGCGGGTGAGCCTGTTTGTGGATCCCGACCCCGAGGCGATTGCCATGGCCCGCGACGTAGGCGCTCACCGCGTGGAGCTCTACACCGAGCCGTTTGCTCGCGCCTTCGAACGTGGCGCCGGTGCGGCGGCCGAGAGCTTCGCACAGTACACCGAGGCGGCGCGGGCGGCCTACGCCTGCGGGCTCGGCGTCAATGCCGGCCACGATCTCGATCTTGCCAATCTCGTGCTGTTTCGCGCCCTACCGCACCTCGAGGAGGTCTCCATCGGGCACGCGCTCATGAGCCACGCGTTGTTTGTCGGCCTCAACGCGGCCGTCCACGACTACCTCGTCGCGGTGGAGGGGCCGGCGTGATCCCGCGGATTGCCGCCGGCGCGCTCCTGCTGCTGGCCACAGCCAGCCCCGTGCCGGCTGCGGGTCGGCCAGTGCAGTTGCGCGCGTCCGACGGCGTGGCTCTTGTTGCCACGGTGTACGACGCGTCCACCACCCCGGCGCCGGCCGTGGTGCTCGTACACATGCTGACGCGCACGAAGGAAGACTGGCGGCCGTTGGCCGAACGACTGCAGGCGGCCGGCATCACGGCATTCGCCATCGACCTGCGTGGGCATGGCCAGTCGGAAGGTTCTGCGGCGCCTGCGCCGGTCATGGCGCTCGACGTCCACGCCGCGTTGTCATGGCTGGCCGGCCGACCCGAAGTCGTTCCGCGAGCTGTCGCCATCGTCGGCGCTTCGCTTGGCGGGAGCCTTGCCCTCCTGGCCGCAGCCGATGATCCAGCCGTGCGCGGGGTCGCCCTGTTGTCGCCGGCCTCTGACTATCGTGGCGTGCGCCTCGACGTCGCCGCGCGGAAATACGGCCCGCGGCCGTTGCTGCTGGTGGCCAGCAGCGAAGATCCGTATGCTCTGCGCTCGTTGCGCGCGCTGGCCGGAGACGGCCAGGCGGCCCACGAGCAGAGGGTTTCCGGGGTGGCAGCGCACGGCTCCCACCTGCTCGACCGTGATCCTGACGTCGCCACTGCCCTGGTGGACTGGCTGCGACGGACGTTGCTATCCTGAGGGCACCCTTCCATGCGCGCCGATTCCATTGCTTTCGCTGTCTCCGGGATGCTGTTTGGCGTCATCGTGGGATGGATTCTCGGCACCCAGCAGTCCTCGGGCTCAGTGTCGGCCGTCGCCGCGCCCGTCGCCGCAGCGACGGCGGCTCCAGGCACTGAGGGCCGGCCGCCGGCGCCCGCACTCGACGAAGCGCGCGTGAAAGAGCTCGTTGACGCCGCGGCGGGCGAACCGGCCAATCCTGCACCCCGCGTACAGCTCGGCAACGTCTACTTCGACGCCGAACGGTACACCGACTCCGTGCAGTGGTATGAAGACGCGCTGCGGCTCAAGCCGACCGACGCCAATGTGTCTACCGATTTGGGCGTGGCGTACTACTACACCAACCAGCCCGACAAGGCGATTCAGCAGTTCGAGCTGTCGCTCAAGAGCGATCCGAAACACACGAAGACCATGTTAAACATGGGCATCGTGAAGGCGTTCGGCAAGCAGGACCTGGCCGGTGCGAGCGCCGCGTGGGAGCAGGTGATTGCCACCGCGCCTGACAGTCCCGAGGCGCAGGCCGCGAAAAAGGCCCTCGAGGGCCTGAAGCAAGCCCATCCGGGCGGCGGCCTCGCCCCGGGCGTATCCGGGAACTGACCGTGGCATGGCGCATCTTCCTGTTCGTCGTGATGGCCCTCTTCGCCCTGCGGGCGATTGGCCGCTTCTTGGGCGGCCTGGCGCAGGGAGCGCGATCGGGTGACGCGCGCCGGCCGGCTCCGCGACAGGCCGACGTGCCCGTGAAGATGGCGAAAGACCCCGTGTGCGGCACGTTCGTCGTGCCAGGCAAGGCCTTGAGCACCACCGCGGGCGGAGTCACGATGTGGTTCTGCTCGGAACAGTGCCGCGCCGAGTTTGCGCGACGCAGCTAGACCGCGCCATGATCCCGACCGAGGAACAGAGCCGTCTCGACATCGTGGAGGTGGGCCGCCGCCTGTGGGTGCAGGGCTACGTGGCGTCCAACGACGGCAATATCAGTGTGCGGCTGTCGCCCGATCGCATCCTCACGACGCCCAAGAACGTGTCGAAGGGCTTCATGACGCCCGGCATGTGCGTGGTCACCGACATGTCCGGCGTCAAGGTGCGCGGCGAGCGCGAGGCTTCGTCGGAACTGAAGATGCACCTCGAGGTCTATCGGCAACGGCCCGACGTTGGCGCCGTGGTGCATGCGCATCCCGCTACCGCCACCGGATTCGCGGTGGCCGGGGTGCCGCTCAACCGCGCCGTGCTGGCCGAGGTGATTACGACCCTCGGCGGCATTCCAATCGCGGAGTACGCCACTCCATCGACCGCCGAACTCCCGGCCGCGATTCGGGAGTACATCAAGTCGCATGATGGCCTGCTGCTGGCCAACCACGGCGCGCTCGCCGTCGGCCCCGACCTCTTTGCCGCCTACTACCGGATGGAGACGATCGAGCACTTCGCCAAGATCAGCCTGGTGGCCCGCACGCTGGGCCGGGAGAATCTGCTCTCGCGCGACGAAGTAACCCGTCTGCAGAACCTGCGCGGGATGTACGGCATCAGCTCGCCCGCCCCGATTTGCGCCGACGAGGCCCCTCCAGACACCGTCTGTCAGGTGGTCGAGGCCCCGGTGTCGGCCGCGCGTCTCGTGCCCGACACACCCGTGCTGCCCGAACATCCGCGCGCACCGCTCGGCACGGACGGGGAGATTCGGCTAACATACGGCCAGTTGACGGCGCTCATCGACGAGGCGGTCAGAAGCGTTCGATAGGCAGCGGGTGACCGAACCCGAGGCCCGGGTTCCGGGCGGAGGAATGTAATGGGCGAAGCGCTCGGCATGGTCGAGACAAAGGGACTGGTCGCGATGATTGAGGCAGCCGATGCCATGGTCAAGGCGGCCAAGGTCACCCTGGTCGGGTGGGAGAAGATCGGCGCCGGGTACGTGACCGCCGTGGTCCGGGGCGACGTGGCTGCGGTGAAGGCCGCAACCGACGCCGGCGCCGCCGCGGCGCGTCGCGTGGGCGAGCTGGTCGCGGTGCATGTGATTCCGCGCCCGCATGCCAATCTGGAAGACGTGCTGCCCATCGGTAAGGCCAACCAGAAAGGCTAACGGCCCGTCCGTACGGCTGCCACCATGCTTCTCGCCAGAATCGTCGGCACGGTGGTGGCTACGCGGAAGGACCCGCGTCTCGTCAGCAGCAAGATGCTGCTGGCGCGGGCGGTTGATCCCAACGGGAAAAATGAGGGCAACCACCTCGTGGCCATCGACACGGTCGATGCCGGCGTGGGCGACACGGTGCTGATCGTGACGGGCAGTTCCGCCCGCATGGCGTCGGGCATGAAAGACCTGCCGGTCGATGCGGTGGTCGTCGGCGTCGTCGACCACGTGGACGTGCCGGAGTAGCCGTGCAGATTGGACGCGTCATCGGCGACGTGGTGGCCTCGCGCAAGGATCCGGCCCTGCGGGGGATCACCCTGCTCATCGTCCAGCCGCTCGGGCCGTCGCGCGAACCACAAGGCCGGCCCATCGTGGCGGTCGACAGTGTCGGGGCGGGCGTGGGCGAAGATGTCTTCTTCGTGCGTGGCAAAGAAGCGTCGTTACCGTTCCATCCGGCCGACGTGCCCACCGACGCCGGTATCGTCGGCATTCTCGACCACTGGACGCTCGGATGATTCTCGGACGCGTCGTGGGTCAAGCCGTGAGTACCATCAAGCGGCCGCAGTTTGAGGGCGCCACGTTACTGCTCGTACAACCCGAGACTCCTGAGGGCGTGGCCGTTGGCGCGGCGCTGTTGGCCATCGACTCGATGGGGGCCGGCGTGAACCAACGCGTATTGGTCGTGATCGAAGGGCGTGCCGCCGCCGACGCGCTCGGCAAGAAGCTGGCGCCCGTGGATGCGGCCATCATCGGCATCGTGGACCACGTGGACGCGGTCGACTGAGGCGGACGACGAGATGGACGAACAGCAGGTGCGTGCGCTCGTGCGGCAGGCCATTGCCCGGCACATGGGGGCGGAAGGCAATGCGGCGACCGCTCCATGGCTTCCGGCACCAGAGTCGCGCCCGCCGTCCGTCCCGCAGCGCGCCCCGGCGGTGCTGACCAGCGATGCCATCGTCCTTGCGCGATTCCACCTCGAGCGGCCGGCAAGCGAGGTCGAGTGTCTCATCGAGCCCGCCGTGACCTGCAATCACTGCGGTTTCTGTCAGTGCTACGGCCACTGAACCCGCGCGAGCGCCCGTGAAGCCATCCGTCCTCGTCACTCGTCGCTTGCCCTCGTCAGTCATCGCCCGGCTCGAAGAGACGTGCGACCTCGACGTGCATAGTGGCAGCACGGCGATTTCCCGCCAGGAACTGCTGGCCCGCATTGCCGGCAAGCACGCCCTGGTGTGCTTGCTCACCGACCCCATCGATGCGACCGTGCTTGACGCGGCCGGGTCATCACTGAAGGTGGTGGCCAACGTGGCGGTCGGCTACAACAACATCGACGTGGCGGCCTGCCGCGCACGGGGCGTCGTCGTCACCAACACGCCCGACGTGCTCACGAACGCGTGCGCCGACTTCACGTGGGCGCTCATTCTCGCGGTGACCCGGCGCCTGGGAGAGGGAGAGCGTCAACTGCGCTCCGGGCAGTGGGGGGGCTGGGCGCTCGATCACATGTTGGGCATGGAGCTGCGCGGCAAGCAACTCGGGCTCGTGGGCCTCGGACGCATCTCGCGCGCCGTGGCGGCCAAGGCGCCGGCCTTTGGCATGTCGGTCGCCTACACGTCGCGTACTGCCGTGCTCGACGACGCCACGGCGATGCCGCTCGATCGGCTGCTCGCGACCTCAGACGTCGTGTCGTTGCACGTGCCGCTCACGCCGGCCACCACCCATCTCATCGACCAGAAGGCGCTCACCAAGATGCGTCGCTCGGCCTACCTCGTGAACACGGCGCGCGGGCCGGTCGTCGACGAAGGCGCGCTGGCGTGGGCGCTGGGCGAACGACTGATTGCCGGCGCCGCGCTCGACGTGTACGAGAAAGAGCCCGTCGTGCACCCAGACCTCTTCCCGCTCGAGAACGTGCTGCTGATTCCGCACCTGGCCAGCGCCACGACCGAAACGCGCACCGCCATGGCCGCCCTGGCCGTGTCCAACGCACTGGCCGTTCTCGAGGGCCGGCCCGCCCTCACCCCGGTGCCCTGACCGTGCCCGTCGCCGTCGCCAGGCCCGAGGTGCCCGCGCCGCGCATCCGTGTGGGGCGTCCTGATGCGGGACGCGTCGAACGGGTGCTGCGGACGGTGGCGCGGGCGATCGATGGCCTGGAGCTGCCCGCGATCGAGAAGGTCTCAAACGCGCAGCAGGAAGACCCGTTCCAGGTGCTGATTGCGACGCTCCTCTCGGCGCGCACGCAGGACGCCACGACGCTGGCTGCCTCGACCCGCCTCTTCAAACGCGCGCGCACGCCGCGCACGGTAGCCGCGCTCTCGATCAAGGACATCGAGACTCTCATCTACCCAGTGAGCTTCTATCGCAACAAAGCCCGACACGTGAAGGCCGCATGCGAACGGCTGCTGTCGACCTACGGTGGACGGGTGCCGTCGTCGCTCGAGGAGATGGTTACGCTGCCGGGCGTCGGCCGGAAGACGGCCTCGCTCGTCATGATCCTGGCCTTCCGGAGTGCGCAGCACATCTGCGTGGACATCCACGTGCATCGCATCTCGAACCGCCTCGGCTGGGTGAAGACGAAAACGCCCGAGGCCACCGAGCAGGCCCTCTACGCCGCCACCGACGCGCGCTGGTGGAAGTATCTCAATCTGTATCTGGTCACCTGGGGGCAAAATACGTGTCGTCCGGTGTACCCTCGATGTGACGACTGTGCCATCGTGGCCGACTGCCCACGCCTTGGCGTCACCTCGGTGGGCCACTCGAGAAAAGGAGAGTCCTGATGTTCGCTCGTGTTGAGAGGCTCGCGTTGAGCCTGACCCTCGTTGCTCTGACGGTGTCGGCTACCGCGTTTGCTCAGGCGCCCGCCGCTCCGACCGGCCCGATCATCGTGGTCGAGACGTCGAAGGGCGTCTTCGAGTTCGAGACCTATCCGGTCGAAGCGCCCAAGACCGTGGCGCGGATCGTCGAACTCGTGAAGCAGCGCTTCTACAACGGGATGCGGATTCACCGCGTCGTGCCTGGCTTCGTCATTCAAATGGGCGATCCGTTCACGCGCGACATGACCAAGAAGGATCGCTGGGGCACGAGCGGCAGTGGCAAGCCGATTGGCGTGGCCGAGATCTCGAAGACGCGACTGCACGTGAAGGGTGCCGTGGCGATGGCGCACGCCGGCGATCCGGCCAAGGCCGACAGCCAGTTCTATGTCACGCTGGCGCCGGCGGCGCGACTCAACGGCCAGTACACGGTATTCGGCAAGGTCATCAGCGGGATGGACGTCGTGGAGAAGACCGTGGCGGAAGATCGCATCGTGCGCATGACGGTCAAGTAGCCGGCTCTTCGAGCCACGGGAACCGTTCGACCAGTGCAGTCGGCAGCGGCGACGGCACCGGCTGGTGCAGTTGCCGTCTGAGCTGCACGGCATTGGCCACACCCTGGGCTGAAAAGTGATTGTTGAAGAAGAGATACACCCTCTTCAAGGTCGCAGACAAGCCCGCGGCGGCGTCGGCCAGTGGCGCCAGTTCCTGCGCCGAATACAGGTAGTTGTAGCGATCCTCGGCCGCAGCGGGTCGCCACCACTCGGCGGCGTTACGGCCGTGGAAGCGCAGGTAGGCCTGGGCTGTCCCAGCCGGTGTGGACGGCGTGTGCCAGTTCTGCTCGATCGAGAAACGAAACTTTGGCTCGTCGATGAGCACCCACGCCGCGCCGTAGGCGTTGAGCAGCGCCGTCGTCTCGTCGCCCTGATCGCTCCATGACTTGTGGCGCAGTTCCACAGCGGGCGCGTAGGCCGAGAATGTGCGCAGTAACCATCCCAGGTAGTCCACGCCTTCGGGGGTGGCGGTGAAGCTCGGCGGAAACTGAACGAGCAGGGCCCCGAGCTTGCCGGCAGACGCCAGCGGCTCCACGCCCGCCTTGAATTCGTCCACATCCACCTGACGCACGACCCCCGCCAGTTCGAGGCCCGCGGGCTCAGCGCCTGGCGCGTGCGCGGCCACCGCCGCCAGGAACATGGCCGGGTGCGTGAACTTCTGGAAGAGCTTGATCGCGAACTCGAACGAGGCTGGCGTGCGGTCGGCCCACTTTGCGGTGACCTGCGCGCGCGGTTGGCCGTAGAAGGTCGAGTTCACCTCGACCGCGTCGAACCACCGCGCGTAGAACTCGAGTTCGTCGAATCCTCGCGGGCGCGCACCTTTTTCAGGATAGAACACGCCGTTCCATGTGCCGCGGCCTCCTGGGTAGCTCCACCCCGCCGTGCCGACGCGCAGGCTCATCGTGCTTTCGCGTACGCCTCTTTGTCGAAGCCGAACGTGACCGTCGCGCCTCGCACCAGGATGGGCCGCTTGATGAGATTCGGCTGTTCCATCATGAGGTCGATGGCCTCGTTCTTCGAGGTGGGCAGCGGCCGCGTCCTGAAGACCGGACTGCGCGTGCTGACGAAGCGCAGGAAGTCCTTCGCGTCGATGTGCGCTTCCAGGAAGGCGCGGGACGGCGGCGCCTTGTTGATGTCACGGTCTTCTACCTCGACCCCGTGCTCGGCCAGGAAACTCCTGGCGTTCTTGCAGGTGCTTCAGGTGGGTTTGGTATAGAAGGTGGCGGTGGGCATCGAAGACTCCAAGCGCTCCAGACTACAATAGACGATTGCGGCGCCCTGCGCTGCATGGTCCATGCTGACGGTCAACGAGATCTTCTATTCCATCCAGGGCGAGTCGACCCATGCGGGTCGCCCCTGCGTGTTCGTGCGCCTGACGGCGTGCGACCTGCGCTGCTCGTGGTGCGACAGCCCATACGCGTTCCACGAGGGCGGCAAGATGTCGATCGACGAGGTGGTGGCCGAGGTGACGCGCCACGGCTGCGATCTGGTCGAGATGACGGGCGGCGAGCCGTTGCTGCAGAAAGCGCTCTATCCGCTCATGGACCGCCTGCACGAGGCAGGACTGCACGTGTTGATCGAGACCGGCGGACACCGCAGCATCGAGCACGTGCCTGCGTTCGCTACGGTTGTGATGGACGTGAAGTGCCCAGGCAGCGGCGAGGCCGCTAAGCATGACGCTGGCAACTTTGCGCGGTTGCGGGCACACGACGAGGTGAAGTTCGTGATCCGCGATCGGGTCGACTACGAGTACGCGCGCGCCGTGTTGGCCCGCGAGCGGCTCAGTGGAAGAGTCGCCGGTGTGCTGTTCTCACCGGTGCACGGCGCGTTGGCTCCCAAGACGCTGTCGGAGTGGGTGCTGGCCGACCACTTGAAAGTGCGCGTGCAGTTGCAGGCCCATAAGTACATCTGGGGCGCCGACGTGCGCGGCGTGTAGCCGCACACTGTGGCAGGCCTGCCGGCGCGTCGAAGCTCTAGCTGCTGACCCGGTCGCGGCCGCTCTGCTTGGCGCGGAAGAGCGCGGCGTCGGCTCGGGTCACGAGCGCATCGAACGACTCGCCCAACCGCAGCGCGGCAACCCCGACCGACAGCGTACAGGCCGGCGCGTCGTTGCCCGCCCGTTCGCCGACCTGCTGGCGCAGGCGTTCGGCCACGTCGGCGGCGGCAGCAGCGTCCACGTCCGACACCAAGACCGCGAATTCCTCGCCGCCGTAGCGTGCCAGCAGGTCGCCTGGGCGGAGCCCGGCCGTCAGTGCCTTGGCGATACGCCGGAGGGCGGCGTCGCCGACCGCATGGCCGAGCGCGTCGTTGAGATCCTTGAAACGGTCAACGTCGGCCATCAGCAACGCGCCCCCTCGGCCTTCGGTCATGAGACGGCCGACGTGCAACGGGAACACCTCGTCGAACCAACGGCGGTTGTGCAGTGTCGTGAGGCCGTCGACCATCGACAGCCGCTCGAATCGCCGCCGTTCATCGCTCGACTCGGCGAGCACCGCGTGGTCGTGCCGCACGCGTCCGGCCAGCACGCGCAGCAGATTCCGCGCGAAGACGGCGCTCGACTCGATCAGATCCCAGACCCGGTCGTGGTCGAGTTGCAGCAGCATGGTCGCATCGACGGCGATCACGTCGGCCGACACAGGATGCCCATCGATCAGCGACAGCTCGCCCACGCACTCGCCCGGACCCAGCCGTACGTGCGGCGTGTCCACGCCTGGCAGCAACACATCGACCGCGCCCTCAACCACGATGAACAGGGACGCGTTGAACTCGCCAGTGACGAGCAGGCGATCGCCTGCGGCGAGCTGGCGGGTCGTGGACGCATCGATGAGCGCGGTGCGAATGCGCGGCGTGAGCCTGGTCAGGAGCGGGGACGCGTCGAGCGCGGGCAAGGCACGGTCGTTCATGGTGGAATCGGTCCTCAGTGTGTCCGCTCGATGGGTCTTCGCGCAAGCAGCCCGGACCCGCTAGGGGACCACCCGAAGCGGGTAGCGCCGCACGGCGTCGGCGTCGCCCCGCCAGATCGTCACGACGTAGCTGCCGGGGGGCAGCGCGTACGCCGGGAGCGTGACGGTCGCGCTGGCGCCGTCGCCCCCGGTGGTGACCGCCTCGACCGGCCAGCGACGAGTGCGATCGGGCGCGTCCACCGGCACGACCTCGGCGACAAGGGAGTCCGTGTCTTGGAGGTCGCCCACGAGCCGCAGCTGCACCTGGGCGACCCCCTGCGGCAGGGCGGTAGCCGGCGTGTCCGTGTCGCTGCCCGTCAGGAGCACACTCGCCAGGGATGGCGCCGTCCTAGGAACGGGGCCACGCACGGCTGGCCCGCCGCAAGCGGCCGACGCCGCCAGCGCCGCGACGAGGATGACGGTCGCGAGCCTCACCATACGCACGTTCCCAGTGTGGCTGCGGGTACGACTCCGTGTCGACCGAAGCCGCAGGCGCGGGGTTGAGCGACAATACGCGGCATGCCTGCCGCCGTTGTCCTCCTCAGCGGGGGACTCGATTCGTATACCGCCGCGGCCGTCGCCAAACGCCAGGGCTTCGACCTCCACGCCCTGAGCGTGCGCTACGGCCAGCGCCACGTGCAGGAACTCGAGTCGGCCCGTCGGGTCGCAGGGACACTCGGCGTGGCGCGCCACCTCGAGGTTGAGGTCGACTTGTCGCGCATGGGCGGGTCGGCCCTCACCGCCAACATCGACGTGCCGAAGGACCAGCCCATCGATCCAGCGGTGATCCCCGTAACCTATGTGCCGGCGCGCAACACGGTCTTCCTGTCACTCGCGCTCGGCTGGGCGGAGGTCGTGGGCGCGTCCGACCTCTTCATCGGCGTGAACGCCCTCGACTACTCCGGCTATCCAGACTGCCGGCCCGAGTTCATCCGCGCGTTCGAGGCGCTCGCGAGACTGGCCACGAAGGCGGGCGTGGAGGGGCAGGCGTTCACCGTGCACGCGCCACTCATCGAGCTGTCGAAGGGCGAGATCGTGCGCCTCGGC
Organism: Acidobacteriota bacterium; assembly: GCA_031376505.1. Classification (GTDB taxonomy): domain Bacteria; phylum Acidobacteriota; class Vicinamibacteria; order Vicinamibacterales; family UBA2999; genus CADEFD01. The sequence goes on along the minus strand of JANMDX010000134.1, from coordinate 13,224 downwards.
GTGTCGCTCGGACTCGACTACGGGCTGACCCACAGCTGCTACGACCCACTGCCCGAAGGCCGGCCCTGTGGCCGTTGCGACAGCTGCCGGCTGCGCGCGGCCGGCTTCGCCGATGCCGGGGTTGTCGACCCGCTCGTGGGATACTCGGCGTCACGACGCCCATGACCGAACGCCTGTACTACACCGACGCCTACCTGCAGCAGTGGGAGTCCGTCGTCGTCTCGTGCACGTCCGCGGGCGCACATTTCGAGGTGGTGCTTGCGGCCACCGCGTTCTATGCCACGTCCGGCGGACAGCCGTATGACACCGGCACGCTCGGCCGACGGCGGGTGCTCGACGTCGTGGATCATGACGCTGCGGGTGTCGTCCACGTCGTGGACGGGCCGCTCGAGATGGGTGCGCGGGTTACCGGCGTCATCGACTGGACGCGCCGGTTCGATCACATGCAGCAACACACAGGTCAGCATGTGCTGTCGGCGGCGTTCGAGTCGGTCTGCAACGCACGCACGGAGAGCTTTCACCTGGGCACGACGTCGGCCACGATCGACCTGCATCGCGCCGTGTCGCCGCAAGAAATCATCGACGCCGAAGCTGACGCCAATCGCGTGGTCTGGGAGGACCGCGACGTGCGCGTGCGCTTCGTCACGGCGGACGAAGCCGCGTCGCTGCCGCTGCGCAAGGAGTCCGGCCGCTCGGGCACACAGCGCCTCATCGAGGTTGCGGGCTTCGATCTGTCGGCGTGCGGTGGCACGCACGTCGCACGCACGGGCGGCATTGGCCTTATCAGTATCGCCGGCTGGGAGAAGTTCAGGGGCGGCACGCGCGTCGAGTTCCGGTGCGGGGGCCGCGCGCTCGCGCAGCTGCGCGAGTGGCGCGACGCAATTGCGGCCACGAATCGCGCGCTGTCGGTGTCGCCGGCGGAGCTTGCGCCAGCCATCGAGCGGCTCCAGGGCGACAACAAAACGCTGGGTCGCACGGTCCGCACCCTGCAGGAGCAACTTGCGCAGCACGTGGCTGAGGAGCTCGTCACGGAGGGCTCATCGGCGAGTGGCCGCGTGGTCGTAGCGCAGGCGCTCGACGGCTGGGACGCCGCTGGTCTAAAGGCCGTCGCGGCGGCCGTCGCGGCCACGCCTGGCGCGTGCGCCGCCGTGTTCTCCACCGCCATGCCTGCACTCGTGATCGTCGCGCGCGCGGCCGACGTGCCGGTGGATGCCGTGGCCGTGCTGAAGGCGCTCGTCGCGCGCTTTGGCGGCAAAGGCGGCGGCAAGCCCGACCTCGCGCAGGGCGGCGGCCTGGCCGGCGATATCCACGAGATCGTCGCGGCCGCTCGCGATCTGCTCAGCTCGTAGGCGGGCCTCGCCTCCGCTACCTGGGGGCCATCCGTAGAGCCCCGTCGAGGCGGATGACCTCGCCGTTCAGCATCACGTTTTCGAGAACATGCCGCACGAGCGCGCCGTACTCCGATGGCCGACCGAGTCGAGAAGGGAACGGCACTTGTTGTCCGAGTGACGCGCGTGCGGATTCCGGCAGCGCGGCCAGGAGCGGCGTGTCGAAGATGCCCGGCGCAATCGTGACGCAGCGGATACCGGCCGACGCGAACTCGCGCGCTACCGGCAGCGTGAGCGCCACGATGCCTCCCTTCGAGGCGGCATAAGCGGGCTGGCCGATCTGACCGTCGTAGGCGGCAATCGAGGCGGTGTTGACGATCACCCCGCGCTCGCCGGTGTCGGCGTCGGGCGGGTTCGTGAGCATGTGGGCTGCGGCGAGACGGATCACGTTGAACGTGCCGGTCAGGTTAACGCGGATCGTCTTCTCGAAGAGGTCGAGTGCATGCGGGCCGCTCTTGCCCACGACCTTGGCCGCCGGCCCGATGCCGGCCGCGTTCACCACGCCGTGCAGTCCGCCGAAGGCGGCTACGGCGGTCTGGATCGCGACCAGCACTTCGGCTTCGCTCGTCACGTCAGTCTTCAGGAACGTCGCGCGGGCACCAAGTGCCTTTGCCGCCACGGCACCGGCGGCGCTGTTCACGTCCACCAGGACGGCATTGCCGCCGGCCGCCACGATCGCCTCTGCGGCCGCCAGGCCGAGTCCTGATGCGCCGCCAGTGGCGAGAAACGTCTTACCTTCGATACGCATCTGACAACTCTCCGTGTGGTCGGCGTGGAGTCGCACCACGCCATCAGGATATCAGCCCTGACGTACAATTCGTGGAAGCCTGCGGCGCCCGTGCCGCGCGGCGAGATCCCACCAATGACCCAGTCAATTCACCACGCCACCGATAGCGACGCGCACCCCTCGACGGGCCGCGACGTGATGTTCGCCATGATCGGCCGGGTGGCTTGGCCCGTGCCTGGTGGCGTCGCGGCCGACCGGCGCTCGTCCGTTCAGGGCGAGCGGTCGATGACATGTTTGCCCTTCTGACCGGACTTGCTGCCGGCTTCTTCCACGTCTTGGCTGGCCCAGACCATCTGGCCGCCGTCGCGCCGTTGGCCCTCAGCCGCGAGCGCGCCGCCTGGCGCTCGGGCTTGGTGTGGGGAGTTGGACACACGGCCGGCGTGATGCTCGTGGGGATGTTGCTGCTGGCGTTCCGCGAGTTGCTGCCGCTCGACGCGCTGTCGGCGTGGAGCGAACGCGCGGTCGGGGCCGGGCTCGTGGCGCTTGGCGCATGGGGGCTGTGGAGCGTGCGGCGGCCTCACGGCCACAGCCACGTGTCGGGCCGGGCGTCCTTCGCGATGGGCACCATGCACGGGCTGGCCGGCAGCTCCCACCTGTTCGGCGTGCTGCCGTCGCTGCTCTTCCCGTCGCGCCTCGACGCCAGCATGTACTTGGCTGCCTTCGGGGTCGGCGCCATCGTCGCCATGACCGCGTTTGCCGCGGTGATCGGCTCGGTGGCTAGCGCCTCGGGCCGCTCCGACGCGGCGGTTCGGCGCACCCTCATTTACGCCACGTCGTTGGCTGCCGTCGCCGTAGGCGGCGTGTGGCTCCTCGCGTAGGCAGGGCGCCCAGACTAAGATCGCTACGCGTGACAGTTCTTCCGACCTTGGTCCCGGGCGTGGCGGCGGCGGTCGTGGTCATGCTGGCCGGCTTCAGCCTGGCGGACTTCATTGGACAGGCCTTGCTGGCCGCGCGCGGCCTGAAGGGCGCCAGTCCGGTATCAGGCGTGCCGGTTGCCATCGTGCTCGGCCTGTTGCTGCGCAACCTGCTGCCGCTGCCGGCCGCGTTAGGCACCGGGCTGAAGTTCTGCACCACGACGCTTCTTCGACTTGGCATCGTGCTCGTGGGCATCAAGCTGAGCATGGTGGAGATGGCGCGTCTGGGTGCGGCCGGCCTCCCCGTTGTAATTGCGGCCATCACCACCGGACTCGTCTTCGTGACCTGGTTCAACAAGCGACTTGGTCTGCCGCCGCGGCTCGGCATTCTCATTGCCGCCGGCACCAGCATCTGCGGTGTGACGGCCATTGTGTCGACCGCTCCGGCCATCGAGGCCGACGAACGCGAAGTGGCCTACGCGGTCGCCAACGTCGTGGCCTTCGGCCTGTTCGGCATGCTGGTGTACCCGTATCTGGCGCACGCGCTGCTGCCGGGATCGGCGGCAATCGGGTTGTTTCTCGGTACCGCCGTACACGACACCTCGCAGGTCGTAGGCGCGGCGCTCACCTATCGTCAGATCTACGCCGACGACGCCGTGCTGCGCGTGGCCACAGTCACAAAGCTTACGCGCAACCTGTTTCTGGCGGTCGTCATTCCGATCCTCACCTGGCTGCACCGTCGCGACAGTTCCGGCGGATCCAGTGCCCAGAGGCGTGCCACGAGCTGGCGATCGCTTGTGCCGACATTCGTGCTCGGGTTCGTCGCCATGGCCGCGGTGAGGTCCGCCGGTGACACGATGCTCGGCACTGGGCGACTCGCCTACAGCGTGTGGGACTCCGCCGGGTGGAGCGCGTTGACGTCGGTGCTGGGCGACCGTGTCGGTGCCCAGTGGTTGCTTGGCACGGCCATGGCCGCTGTGGGCCTCAACACCAGCTTCACGGTCTTCAGGGGAGTGGGCCTAAAGCCATTCGCGGTCGGCATGGCCGGCGCGCTGGTGGTCGGAGCCGTGGGATTCGTCATGGCGGCCATCCTGGGCCGTTTCGTGACTCTCTGAAGTCACCTGCAGGCAAGACAAAAAACCCATACTGGCACGCGGCGAAAATGCCGTGCAGTCTCGCTTGACCAGCGGGCAGGTTCGTAAAAGAATGTCACGCGCCCGCCGACGTGATGACTCTTTCCCCGTCACGCTCGCAAGGGTCTTGCCGCGATCGTCGTCGCGGCCCGCGGCCTGGAGGATTCACGTGAAGAACCTGAGAACCTTGTTCATTCCGGTTGCGCTCGTGCTGTCGTGCACGGCGCTTGTCGCCATGGTCGCCCGCGCGCCCCTGCCGTTTGTCAAGTCGGCGAAGTTTTTCTCGGACCCCGATGCCGCCGTCGAACAGGGCGGCGACAAACGCCGCCTCTCAGTGGGCGCCAACGAGAGCGGTCCGTTGGCCGCTGAAGAGGAGCGCTACCTCGCGCGAGCGTTCCCGCTTGAAGAAGTACCGTTCACGGCCAGCATGGAGGCGATGCGGGCGTACTACGAAATCCAATCACGCGGCAACGACGGCCGCGACGGCCGGTGGCGTCTCGTGGGCCCCAGCGTGTCGTCGGTGCCGGCCGCGCTGAGCGTCTATGGGGGCGGGCCCGAAGCCACTAGCGTCGTGTCTGGTCGCATCACCGCGCTGCTCATTTCGCCCAACTGCAACGAGCGGCGCTGCCGCCTGTGGCTCGCGGCTGCCGGCGGAGGCGTGTGGATCACGGACCGCGCGCTCGATTCTCGCCCCGGTTGGCGCTTCGTGACCGAAGAGCTAGGCAGCAACGCCATCGGTTCGCTGGCGCTCGATCCGAACGACAGCTCGGGGAATACCATCTACGCCGGCACGGGTGAAGCCAACGCGTCGGGTGACTCGGGGGCCGGTGTGGGACTCTACCGGTCGACCGACGGAGGCGAGACGTGGGCGACCGTCGGCACCAGCGCCGCCGTCTCGTACGGACGGGCGATCGGGTCGATCGCGATCGATCCGACCAACGCCAGCACCATCTACATCGCGACGGCGCGCGCCGTGCGCGGCATCAGCTCGGTCACAGGCGGCGGCACGAGCAACCCACCGGTGGCGGCGGCCTTTGGCGTCTACAAGACGACCGACGGCGGCGCCACCTGGAACAGCATTTGGAACGGCAACAACAGCCTCCGCGGCGTGCGCCGCATCAAGCTCGATCCGCGTGATGCCACCACGCTCTACGCCTCGGCCTACCAGCAGGGGCTGTGGAGATCGACGGGCGGCGGCGCCTTCGAGCGGATCTTCTTTCCGACGTCATTTGCCGTGAACACCAGCCGCACGGAGTTCGATGTCACGGTCAAGGGCGACGCGACCCGTATCTACATCGGCGACGGCGGTCAGGGCAACATCACTACCGGCGCGGTGTTCAGCCAGGTGTTCCGCGCCGACGCGGTCAACACGAAATCGGCTGCGGCGTTGGTCGGCGCCAACGACAACGCCGGGTGGACCAGCTTGACGAGCCCGAATCCAACGCATCCCGGCTATGGGTCCTACGACTACTGCGGCGGCCAGTGCTGGTATGACAACTACATCACGACGCCGCTCGGATATCCCGACGTGGTCTACCTCGGAGGCTCGCATCAGTACGGCGAGACCTACGGCATCTCGAATGGCCGTGGCGTCGTGCTCTCGACCGATGCCGGCGTCACCTTCACCGACATGACGGTCGAGGGCGCCAACCCGGTCACGGCCGTGAACCTGCACCCTGACCACCACGCGCTGGTGGTGAACCCGCGCAACCCATTCCAGTTCTTCTCGGGGTCCGACGGCGGCATCGCGCGGTCGAACGGCCGCTTTCGAAATATCTCGGCTCAGTGCGCCGACCGCGGCCTCTCGGCCTCGGCCCTGGCGGCATGCAAGCGGCTGCTCGCACGCGTGCCCGAGCGCATTAACAGCCTGAACGCAGGGCTCTCGACGCTGCAGTTTCAGAGTGTGCGCGTCGACCCCCGAAACGTGCGGAACCTCATCGGTGGCACGCAGGACAACGGCACCTGGATCAACGAGTCGCGCAATCGTCGTTGGACCGAGACGATCTACGGCGACGGCGGCCAGGCCGGGATCTCGGGCGCCAGCTCGGACCTCCTGTTCAACACCTTCACGGGTCAGGCCACCGACGTGAATTTCCGCGGTGGCGATCCCACCATGTGGGTCGTCGCCACCGGGCCTATCGTGTCGAGCCCAGAGGGCGCCCTGTTCTATCCACCGGTGATCGCTGACCCGCATCCGGCCGCGGCGAAGACCATCTTCCATGGCTCGCAGAGTGTCTGGCGCAGCCAGAACTGGGGCGGCGATCAGGCGTTTCTCGAAGCCAACTGTTCCGAGTTCACCACCTCGTCGGCGACCCCGACCTGCGGCGACTTCACGCCGGTCGGCCCGGCAGGCGCCACCGACCTCACGGCCGCCGCGCTCGGCACGCGCGCCGGCGGCTTCGTGGCCGCGATCGAGCGATCCGCTGGTGACACCGGCACGATGTGGGTGGCCACCACGACAGGTCGCGTGTTCATCTCGCGCAATGCCGATGCCCCCGCCGCGTTGGTCACCGTCACTCGCCTCGACACGCTGTCGGCCTCGGACCCTGGCCGCTTCCCGAGCAGCATCGCGGTTGACCCCGAAGACGGCAACCACGCGTGGATCTCTTACAGCGGTTACAGTGCCGCCACGCCCACCACGCCAGGACACGTGTTCGAGGTGCGCTACAACCCCGTGTCCGCCATTGCCACGTGGACGCCACTTGACGGCGGCACTGGCCCGCTCGGCGACCTGCCCACGACGGCTTTGGTGCGTGACAACGGCACCGGTGACCTCTATGCCGGAACCGACTTCGGGGTGCTCGTGCAGCGTCAGGGGGCAACGACGTGGCTGCCGGCGGGGCTGGGACTGCCGGCCGTAGAGGTGGCCGGTCTCACGCTGTCGCAGGACCGGCGAGTGTTGTACGCGGCCACGCACGGGCGCAGCGTATGGCGCATGAACCTCTTCCGTACCGACGACGAAGACGGCGACTCTGAAGACCACGGCCGCCGTTAGTTACCTGTCTGAAGTCTCTCCGGGGCCGTTGCGTCAGCCGACGCGGCGGCCCCGGTTGGCGTACCCGCAAGCCACAGCTCCGGCGGGCTACGGCGCCGCCGGCAAGCCCACGAGCGCCAACAACAGCGAGTCCACGCGGGCGTCGATGTCGCCGGCCGGCACGTCGAAGCCGTTGCACAGGAACGCGAAGACGACGGGCTCATCGGCCGCGGTGCGCACGTAGCCGGCCAATGATCGCACGTTCGACATCGACCCCGTCTTGGCGTGCACGCGCCCGGCGCCTGCAGTGTTGGCCAGGCGTCTCGACAGCGTGCCTGGGCGGCCCGCTTCGGGCAACGCCTCGAGCAGCGGACCCCGCAGATCCGACCGGACCCACGCTGCGGTCAGCGTCTCGACCAGCGTGTCAGCCGAAAGGTAGTCGTTGCGCGACAGCCCCGAGCCATCGAGGGCGTGAAAGCCGTCGACTGCCACGCCAAGGTCGCTCAGCGTCGCACGCAACGCGGCGAGGCCATCGGCGGCCGACGCGGGCGGCACGGCATCGAGCGCCGTGACCAGCGTTTCTGCGTAGCTGTTCCGGCTCCATTGCAGCAACGGCCGGACGATTTCACTGAGCGGGGGCGACAGGTCCAGGAGCAGCGTGGTGCCGTCGGCCGCGCGTGGCCGCTCACTCTGCTCGTCGATGTCCAGGGCGGCGCCGTCGACCGTGATGCCGTGACGCATCAGCGTGGCGCGCAGTTCCGCCGCGAAAAAGAGCGTGGGGTTGGCGACAGCCACCATCTCGGACGCCGGCGCCGAGCCGAGGGGCACGCGCCCCGTCACGTCGAGAAAGCGGGTGCCTGGCACCCGCGACATCGCCAGCGAGGCCTCGGCGTCTGCGGCGGCTGTGACTGCCTGGACGTCGAGAAACAGCCCGTGGTTGGACGGCGACACGTAGACGACCGGCGGCGCGCCCGGAGTGGCCCCAGGTCCCACGGTCACCTCGGCTTCGTTGTCGTTGAATTGCAGCGCGCCGTACGCCGCCCCGTAGCCCACAGCCAGGTCGTCCCACGCCCAGCCGATGCCCCATCCTGGCTGCTCCATCGCCGAGTCATCGCCCACGACGTGCCCGGTGATGCGGCGGATGCCTTGTGCGCTCAGCGCACGCGCCCAGTCGTCAAACGCCGCCGCGCGGCTGGGGTGGCGTGGGTTGATCGTGGGATCGCCGGAGCCGACGACGACGAGGTCCCCTGCGAGCGTGCCGTTGACGACCGGGCCCATGGCGACCAGGCGCGTCTCGAAGCGGAAACCCCAGCCAAGCCGCGCGCCGGCCGCAACGGCGGTGATGACCTTCATCGTCGATGCCGGCACCAGCCACGCACGTCCGTTGCGGCGATACAGCGTCTCGCCAGTGGCGAGGGACCGGGCGACAAAGGCCGTCGTGGCCCGGTCGAACGTGCGCTCGGACAGCACGCTGTCCACGACCGCTGCCAAGCGCTCGAGCCGGGTCTCCGCGGATGGAGGGGGCGATGCCAACGGCGGCGGCGATGACGCACTCGTGGGCGGTCTCACCGCGCACCCGGACACCAAGAGGACTCCGAGCGCGGCTGCGCGGAGGCCCCGGCGATTCACGGTTTCTTCTCGGGCGTCGCCGACGTGAGTGGGGGCGCCGTCGGCGGCGTGGGTGGCGCGGGCGGCGCCAAGACCACATCGAACGCCTTCAGCGTGTCTTCGACGGCGGCCGCGTCGAGGCGCGCCGCGCCGGATTCATCCGGACGTACGGCGAAGACGTCAGCGCCGGCGCGGGCGAAGCTCACGTCTTCCTTCTTGTTGTCATCAAACTGCGTGCTCACCTTCATGACCGGCGTCGTGCCCGCCGCGGGTACCGACGGCACGAAGGAGGCGGCACGCAAGCCCGCGAGCTTGGTCACGGCCTCTTCCATCAGGCCAGCCTTGACCTCGCGCGCGGCGGCCCCGGCCGGCCCCGACGCGGTCCACGTGTCGACGGCGCCCTCGCCCGTCCCGGCCTTCTTCTGGAAGGTGATCGTGTCGGAGCCGCGCGTAAGCACGATCTGCTGAGCCGAGAACGCGCGCAGGTCGAACAGTTCCTTCTTGCGATACTCGCCGGCGCCCTTCTGTAACTCGGTCGCAAACGCGGCGTCGATCGTGAACACCATCGTTCGCGCCAGGTCGCGCGCGAAGGCCTTGCCGTCGGCGCTCGTGCCCACCGCGAGCGTGGCAGTGGCGGAGCCGGCCTTGACGACCACCGTGGCGGTGGGGGCCTCAAGGCCATACTTCGCCAACGACGAGACGTCGGTGGCCTCGACGCCCGACATCATCGTGGTCGAGAGCCGCGTGAGTAATCCTTCGATGGCGCCGTAGTCGCCCCGAGCCGCCGCAGGCGTGGCCAGGCGCCATTCCGAGTCGGCCCGGGTCAGGCCGAACGTTCCGCCGCCGGTCGCAATCTCGAGGCTATCGACCTTGTCGCGCTCGAACCGCAGCACGCGCTTGTCGCGCAGGTCGAACGCTGATCGCACAAGGCTCGTCTCAGTAAAGGTCGAGACCAGGAACACGCGCGCGCCGTCGTCCTTCACGGCGTAGAGGTCGGTGCCAGTGGGGGTCTGCTCGCCAAGACGGATGCGGCCTTTGGCGCCCCCCTTCGCAGTGAACGTGATGTCGGTCTTGGGCGACGCAAGGCCATACTGCGCCAGGTCCGTAGCCTTGGGGTCGACCTCGCGGTTGAGCTCGAGCGTGGTGAGGCTGTTGACGAGCGCGGTCACCGCGTTGGTGTCGGCATCAGTCGCCAGCGGCTCCACGAGCTTCCAGGTGCCATCGGTCTTCTTCAACACCGAGGTGTCGCCCTTGGAGACGACGCGCAGTTCCTCGACAGCGTCGGCCGCAACGGCAAACACCTTCTCCTTGACCTCGGTGTCCGACTTCTTGGAATCGACGAAGTAGATGTAGGCGCCGAGGCCTACGGCCACGGCCACCAATGCCAGCGTCGACCAGGCTCCACGCATGTACTACCGCCTCCGCCACCAGGTATAGACGCCGAGACCGAAGATGGCCGCCGGAATCAGAAAGATCGACACGATGGCGATCATCTGCACCTGGTCGGACGTCAGCGACAGCCGCCGATCCTCCGGCGCGCGTGCGCGCACGGCGATCAGGCCCTCCTGCTGCGACAGCCAGCCCATCGCGTTCATGAAGAGATCCTTGTTACCCTGAATCCCCAGGCCGAAGTTCGCGGCAAAGTCGGAGTCGCCCATCACGACCACACGGGTTTCCGGTGCCGGAGGCGTTTCGGCGCCTGCGGCCGGCTCCGCCGGCTTCGGCGCGTCGGTCGCGGCGGCCGACACCGCCATGGCCAAGGCAATCGGGCCCGGCCGGTCGCCGGTGGCAGGGTCGAGTGACACCTGTTGGCCGGCCAGCAGGCCTTCGAGGTTGCTCTCGGCCCAGCTCTGCGGACTCGTCTCGATGAACGGCTGCGGGCTGCGGCCCTCCACCGGGGGCGTGGCCGCCGACACCGAGCGCGCCAGCGGATACGCGGTCATCAGGTTGAAGCGCTCGGTGATGGGGTGCGCCGGGTAGCTTGCCGCCACCGGCACTGAGGCGTCGGCGCCAAACATCTGACCGACGCCCGAGGCGTCGACCACGACGTCGTCCCCTACCGCCACGCCCCACTCTGCCGCCAGCCCCGTAAGATTCGGCAGCAGTGCGTCGCCCTTCTTCCGTCCTGGGTCGAGCATCACGAGCAGCTTGCCGCCCTTGGCCAGGAACTTCTTGATGGCATCGACTTCGGCCGGGAAGAAGTCGGTGCGGGGGCCGGCAACGACGACCGCACTGGCGCCGGCGGGCACGGCGGAGGTCTGCGCCAGCACGAGCTTCTCGAAGCCGTAGTTGTCGGCCTTCAGCGCCGCTGCAGCGGCGCTATAGCCCTCGCGCTCGCTGCTGGCCGGGTCCTTCTCGCCGTGGCCCTGGGTGAAGTACACCGTGCGCTCCTGGCCGGTCGTGGCCTTGATGAGCGCGTTGGCGATGTCCTGCTCCTCGGGAGCAGCAATGCGCTCGGTGCGGCCTTTGTACGCCAGCACCATCGTGCCCATGGTGGTGATGTTGGCTTCCCGAGCGCGCGCCGGCTGCCGGTCGATGTCCACATACTCGACCGTGAGTTGCTTGGTCTGGTAGGTGTACTCCTCGAGCCGATTGCGGAACCGGTCGAAGCCCTGCGCCTGATCGAACACCGTAATGACGGCCGGCGCATCGAGACCGCGCAGCACCTTCAGAGTCTGCTCTGACAGGCTGAATACCTGATTGGCCGTCAGATCCCAGCGCTTGTTCTGTCGCACGCCCAGGTAGTTGAGCGCCACGAGAATCGCCAGCACGGCCAGGATGCCTACGATGGACTGAGTGCCCAGCCGCGTCTGACGTGCGTTGGGGCCGGTGGCCGACTCGCGCCACTGCATCACCAGGTAGAGCAGGATGCTGGCGAGACCCGCCAGCGCCGCGTACTGCTGGTAGTCGCCCCATTCGGGCTTGGTGAACTTGATGACGAGGGACACGACCACCAGCGCCGTGCCGAGCCATCCGAGCACCGTCGATATCTTCGTCGCCATCAACCCCGCCACCGTTCGCTGTCCACGGACCTGGCCGTGAGGAAGAGCCCGAACACGATAAAGCTCGAGTAGTACACGAGATGCTTGGTGTCGATGATGCCCCGCGCAAAGTCGTCGAGGTGGTCGGTAATCGACAGATGAGTCACGACCGCTTGCCCCGTCGGCCCGAGCGACTGACCGATCCAATTGATCACCCAGAGCATCAGGAACACCGCGAAGGTGACCATGCCGGCCACGATCTGGTTCTTGGTCAGACTCGAGATGAGCAGGCCCGCCGAGATGAAGCACCCGCCCATCAGGAGCAACCCGAGGTAGCCGGTGGCCACCGGCTTCCATTCCGGCGAGCCGAAGTAGAAGAGCAGGCTCATGTGGATCATCGTGACGGCCAGCATGACGGCGTAGAGCCCGAAGGCGCCGAAGAACTTACCGAGGATGATCTGCAGATCGGTGAGCGGTGACGTGAGCAGCAGCTCCATGGTGCCAGAGCGCTTCTCTTCCGCGTAGGTGCGCATGGTGATCATGGGCATGACGAAAAGCACGATCACGCTCACGTTCATGAACACGGGGCCGATGAGCATCTGGTTCAGGTTCATCGTCGCGCCCGCGCCAGGCTGCACCTGCATGCTCTGCCGCTCGAAGTACCAGAGCAGGGTGTAGAAGAAGTAGCCGTAGAGCAACGCGAAGAACCCGATCACGACATACGCGATGGGCGAGGCGAAGTAGGCCTGCAGTTCCTTGCGCGCGATGGTGATGACGTTACGCATGGGCGGCCTCCGAGGGTTCGGGCGCCGCGGGCGCGGCGTCGTCCGGGGCGCCGGCGTCTTCGGTCGTGAGGCTGAGGAAGATGTCTTCGAGGCTCATGCGCATCGGTCGCAACTCGAGCAAGCCCCAGCCGCGGGTGACGATGGCCGAGGCCAGGTCGCGGCGCACGTCGCGCCCCTGTTCGCTGTCCACTTCCACCGCGACGACGCCGTGCTCGCCGGGGTCGGCCTTCACCCGTGTGACGCCGGCAACAGCCGAGAGCGCCGCCGCCACATCGTCGCCCGGCGCGTGAATCTGCAGAAACATCGTCTCGCTGCCGCGCAGCCGTGCCGTGAGGTTGTCGGGGGTGTCGATCGCCACGACCTTGCCCTTGGCGATGATCACGATGCGGTTACAGGTCTGCGACACTTCCGGAAGGATGTGGGTACTGAGGACGACCGAGTGGTTGCCCCCCAGATCCTTGATGAGTTGCCGCGACTCGATGATCTGCTTTGGGTCGAGCCCGGCGGTGGGCTCGTCGAGCACCAGCACGTCGGGATTGTGAATGAGCGCCTGCGCCAGGCCCACGCGCTGCTTGTAGCCCTTCGAGAGCTTCCCGCAGTGCCGCGAGGCCATGTCGGCGATGTGCGTGCGCTTCATCACGTCGTCGACCCGGCCGCGCACCTCGCGCGACGGGACGCCCTTGATGCGCGCGACGAAGGTGACGTAGTCGCGCA
>JANMDX010000117.1:0-21283 GCA_031376505.1 Acidobacteriota bacterium | reverse complement strand
GGTGCAGTTCAACGATCACCGTCAGGCCCTGCGCGCCTGACGACTTGACGTTGACACGTGAAAATTTTCACCGTTATAATCGGCGGCCTTGCGGCTTCCGAAGCGCTAGGTCAGGAGGAACAGTCCAGTGCCACGCGACCTCTTTGGTGATGTGGTCGACCCATCGATCAAGATGGGCAACAAGTCGGGTTATACCGTCGCGCTCACGATGTTGGCCGAAGTCGTAATTGTCGGGGCCATCGTCATCGTGCCGCTGATGGCTGCGGATATTCTGCCGACGCCGCCTTCTATGATGGCGTTCGTGGCCGCTCCGCCCCCGCCGCCCCCGCCGCCGCCTCCGCCCCCGCCTCCGCAGGCGGCCGCTCCGCCGCCCGAGGTTGAAGTCAATCCCACGGCGGCGCCGGTTGAAGCGCCCAGCGAGATCAAGCCGGAAACCGGCATCGAAGCTGGGTTCGAAAGTAAGGGTGTGGTTGGTGGCCTCGAAGGTGGCGTCGTTGGCGGCATCACGGGCGGCATTCCCGAACCGCCGCCCCCGCCGCCTCCACCGCCGACTCAGCCGGTTCGCGTGGGCGGCAACATCAAGCCTCCGCAGAAGCTCAAGCACGTCAACCCCTTGTATCCTCCGATCGCGCAGTCGGCGCGCGTGCAGGGCATTGTCATCATCGAGGCCACGATCGGGCCTGGTGGCGCGGTGCAGGATGCCAAGGTTCTCCGGTCGATTCCGTTGTTGGATCAGGCCGCCCTCGATGCGGTGCGCCAGTGGCAGTTCACGCCGACTTTGTTGAACGGCGTGCCAGTGCCGGTCATCATGACGGTGACGGTCCAGTTCACGCTGCAATAGGTCGAAGCGATTTGTGATGAACCCGATTCAGGGTCTTTTCCGGAGGAATACGATGGACGTTCGGAAGATTGGTCAGATTGCGGCGGTTGCCCTCGGCGCCCTGCTCGTTAGCTCGCCGGTATTCGCGCAGGGAGCGAGCGGCGGTGGTGGCGGCATCGACTTCATTGAGATGTTCGAGCAGATGGGCACGGTGGCTCTGGCCATCGCCATCGTGCTCTTCATCATGTCGTTCTGGTCGGTGGGTGTGGCAATCGAGCGCATCTACACGTTCAGCCAGGCGCAGAAGCAGTCGAAAATGTATGCGCCGCTCGTGGCGAAGCACCTCAAGGACGGACGTCTGAAGGAAGCCATCCAGCTGTCGTCCTCGAAGGACTACCGCTACAGCCACCTCGCGAAGGTAGTGCTGGCCGGCCTCCAGGAGTACCAGTTCCAGCAGGACACCGCGGGCGGCGCTACGCTGAACCGCGACGACCTTCTGGACACGGTCCGCCGCTCGATTCAGCGCGCCTCAGCGCTGACGGCAAACGACCTGAAGAAGGGCATCTCGAGCCTCGCGACGATCGGTGCCACGGCTCCCTTCGTGGGTCTGCTCGGCACGGTCGTCGGCGTTATCAACGCCTTCGTGGGTATCGCATCATCGGGCTCGGGCGGCATCGGTGCCGTCTCGGCCGGTATTGCCGAAGCCCTCGTGGAAACGGCGCTCGGCCTCTTTGTGGCCATCCCGGCGGTCTGGTTCTATAACTACCTGACCGGCCGCCTCGAGTACTTCAACGTCGAGATGGACAACTCGTCGTCGGAATTGCTCGACTACTTCATCCGCAAGACGGCTCACTGAGACTGCGTTCGGCGTTATTCGCCAGGAGAGTGAACTATGTCAATGGATGTCGGCGGTGCCAAAGGCGGCATCAAGTCGGACATCAACGTGACGCCGCTCGTCGACGTCATGCTCGTGCTGCTCATCATCATGATGATCATCGCGCCGCTCCTGCAGAAGGGCGTACCCGTCACGCTGCCCTCGGCAACCAACAGCGCTGACAAGCCCGAAACGCAGGATCAAACGGTGATGGGCGTCACGTCGAATGGCCAGTTCTGGGTCAACGGCGTGCAAGTGCCAGACGCCGACGTCCGCAGTCGTCTCGGTGATATTCTCGACGGCAAGCAGAACAAGATCATCTTGATCAAAGCCGACGAGGATGCGCCCTACGGACGCGTCATGGAAGCCATGGACACGTTGCGGGCTGCCGGCATCGAGGACATGGGGCTCATTACCGAGCGCAAGGGTCCGGCGGGAGGAGGCAACTAATGTCTGCACGCAACCACATGGGTGCCGACACGGTCGTCACCGCCAAGAAGCTCGAAGCCAACGGCGACATGAACATCACGCCGATGATCGACGTGCTGCTCGTGCTGCTGGTCATCTTCATGGCGGCGTTGCCGCTGTCTCAGAAAGGCATCGACGTCAACCTGCCCGCCGAGACGAAGACGAAAGACCAGAAGACACTCGACATCTCGCAGATTGTGCTCGAGTACACGAACGACAAGAAGATTTCGGTCAACAAGAACGACGTGCAGCTGCGGGATCTCGGCGACATGCTTCGCAAGATCTACGAGGAACGCAAGGACAAGACGATGTTCATCGCCGCTGATGGTGCGCTGCGCTATGGCGACATCGTCGCGGTCATTGACGCGGCCAAGGGTGCGGGTGTCGAAAAGGTCGGCATCATCACTGAAGGTATGCGGAAGGCTGCGCAGGCAGCCGCGAGCGGCGCAAACTAGGCACGCTCCGCACACGTCGTATTCGACTTGGGCCGCCCCCGTGGGGCGGCCCAAGCTTTTTCTGGTGCCCAGAACGTTGCCAGCCGTGACCATAGCCTCGAACCGCCCCGTGCTGGTTGGCATCCCCTGGGATGCCTCGTCGTCGTTCCAGCGAGGCGCCGCGGGTGCGCCAGGCCGCATCAGGGAGGCCCTGTGGTCGCCGTCGACCAACACCTCCACTGAACTCGGCATCTCCATCGAGCCCGAGTCCCTCGGCGATGCCGGCGACCTGACGCTGTCGGCAGATGGGGCAGAGGCGCGTGGCGCGATCGAGGTGGCCATCACCGGCCTGCTCGACCGGGGCGACGTCCCCGTCAGCCTTGGAGGCGACCACTCCATCACCTATCCCGTGCTGCGGGCCTTCCGCCGCATGGGCCCCCTCACCATCTTGCATATCGACGCCCACGGCGATCTCTACGACCGGTTCCCCTTGCCAGAGCCCGGCGACAGCGTGTCCTCGGGCGACCGCTACTCGCATGCCTGTCCCTTTGCCCGAATCATGGAAGACGGCCTGTGCGGGAGGCTCGTGCAGGTGGGGATCCGCACGATGACCCCTCATCTGTTGGCGCAAGCGGCCAGATTCGGCGTGGAGGTCTACGGCCCCGATGCCTGCGCCGCCGCGCCTGTGGAGGCGCTCGAAGGCCCCCTCTATGTGTCCCTCGACCTCGACGGCCTGGATCCGGCGTTTGCCCCAGGGGTGTCGCATCCGGAGCCGGGCGGGCTGTCGGTCCGGGACGTCATTCGTTTGCTGCACCGCGTGCGGGCCCACATCGTGGGCGCTGACCTCGTGGAGTACAACCCGCTCAATGACGTACGCGACCTGACAGCTCGCGTGGCCGCGAAGCTGCTCAAGGAACTGCTGGCGGTCAGGGTCCGAAACGGGAGCGCGTAGGCCCAGCACGGGCGTCGGTCCGCGCCGCCATAGACGCTTGCCAAATGAAACGGCCGGGTCGCCCTAAGGCGAACCCGGCCGCAGACGTTCAGGGAGTGCTCGAACTAGTTGAATGAGTAGCGGAAGCTGAGCATGAACTGATAGACATCGGCAAGGGCGCTGGTCTTCTCGAACGACTTCGTCAGCAGCTGGTTGTTCACCACCTGCATCCGGTAGGTGAGGCGGCCCTGTGCGTCAACGCCAGGCGATGTCAGGATGTTGTTGCGAATCACGCGCTGGCTCGTGCCCCAGTCGGAATTGAGCATGTTGCCGACGTTGTTGATGTCGATGCGGAACTGGCCCGAATTGCGCTTGCCCTTGATGTTGCGGAACAAGTCCTGCGTTAGGCTGAGATCGGCCCGTTTCAGCAGCGGTAGGAACACCGCGCCGCGCTTTGCATACTGCCCGCGATGCGCCTTCAGATACTTGTCCTGCTGAATGTAGGCTTCGAACGCATCCGCCTGCTGATCCACACTGAAGGTGTTGCCGCCGGCCGTGAACGCCACGAAGTTCATCTCGGCCTTGTCGCGCGGGATGTAGATCAGGTCGCCATTGGCGCCGTCGCCGTTGGCGTCCGCCGCAAAAATATAGCTCGTGTTGCCGATGGTGCGGGCCTCCGCGAAGACCGAGATGCTGGTCGCACCGAAGCCGAAGTAGCGCCGGGTGTACGACGCCTGCACGAACCCACGATGGCCCGCAGACTGCCCCGAGTAGCTCAGGCCGGGGTTGTTGGCGTCTCCGGGATTGGCGTTTCCAGACCACGACGCGAAGGCCGTAGAACCAGGGTCGATTGTGTTCTTCGCCTGGCCGTAGCTGTAGGCGGCGCGTGCCGACAGCCCGTGGAAGTTGGGCTTAGCCGCCGAGAAAGCCAGGTTCCACGACCGGCCCACGTCCTGGTTCTTCATGACGATGGCGCTCGTGATCTGGTTGCCCGCGGTGTTGTTGATACGGTTCACGCACGGTCCGACGGTGCCGGAGCCACACGCCGTGCCGACGAAACGCTGACGGTTGTCGGCGCCGGTGAAGGCCGACTGCGCCTGGGGCAGGTTGGCGTTGATGTAGTAAATCCCGTTCACGTCACGGTTGTAGATGAACTCGGCCGTGGCGGTGATGTCACCGGGAAGGCGGTGGTCCACGGCGATGTTGTTGCGCCACACCTGGGGGAACTTGAAGTCGGTGTCGGTCACGTTGAGCTCGAGACTCGCGGCGCCTTCACCTGTGACGTTGGTGGGCTTGAAGCGATCGACGTTCGCCGAGAATGGGAACGCGGTCGTATTGTCGGCCAGGATGCTGCCCTGCAGCACGCCGGTATTGCCCAATTGGTTCGAGATCCAGACGTAGAGGGGCTGGCCGGTAAAGACGCCCGTTCCGCCCCGGACCTGCGTGCGCTGGTTGCCCTTCACGTCCCAATTGAAACCGAGCCGGGGCGACCAAAGCAGGTTTGCCCCGGGCATCTTGCCGGTCGAGTACTGCACCGGCGAACCGCTTTCGTCGCGGAAGGTGAGCGGATCGACCTTCGGGTTCTGATACGCCGTGTTCTCAAAGGATGGCACGTCGACGCGCAGGCCGGCGGTGATGGTCACGTTCGACTTCGGCCGCCACTCGTCCTGCGCGTAGCCGCCACCGTACCAGACCTTCAGAGGCTGCAGGGGCTTCTCGAGCCCCGGGATGTTCATGTAGCGGACCTGGTAGCGTCGAAGCGGCACCGCCGACGTCGTCCGGTTCGGGTTGGCGAGCGCGGCGGTCGCGTCGGCGTAGAAGTCCGCCAACGTGTTGTAGACATACGCGCCTTGCTTGCAGCAGTTGAAAAACACGTTCTCCGACTCGTAGCGTTGAACGGTGCCGCCGACCGTGAACGTGTGCCTGGTGCCGAACTTCACGAAGTCGTCCTTGAGCTGAAGCGTCTTGTAGCGCAGCTCGTTGTTTGGCGTGAACGGCTCGGTGCCGAACGATGCGTAGGCGACGCCCGATCCATCCAGGATGTCGACGAACGGGAACAGGCTGCTCACGGCATCGCGGCTCTCATCGTTCTTCGTCAGGCCCGCCGTCAGGCTGTTTGACATCGTGCCACCCAGCACGGAGTTCCACTCGCCGATGCCCGACTTGATGTTCTCGAGAATCGTGTAGTTCGAACCGCTGTAGTTGAGGTGATTGCTGGTGAAGGTGCCGCGCCCGATGCCGGCTGAGGTCGAGCCCGACAGATTGTTGCCGGAGCTCGAGTCCAGCTGGATGTAGCCGAAGCTCACCTTGTTGTTGTTGTTCAGGTTCAGGTCGTTCCGCAGCATCAGCCGCTTCTGCGGCGTCTTGTCGTCCTGTGGCTCGAAAGAACCGGTGTCGTAGTTGAAGTTCTGCTTCAGGAAGCCGCTCAGCTGGGTGAGGTCGGACGCCAGCACGCGCGAGACGTTTCCGGCGACCGGCTCGCCGCCCGTGTTAGCCCGGAACGAATTGAGGGGGCGCACATCGCTTTCGTCCTCGTAGTTGCCGAACATGAAGAGGCGGTTCTTGATGATAGGGAACCCGAGCCATCCGCCCGTCTGGCGGGTGCTGAATGAGCCCGGGTTGAAGGTCAAACCGCTGGTCTCGGTGCCGACGAACCCGTCGTTTCGGAACCGGTGATACAGCGACGTGCGTACGGAGTTCGTCCCGCTTCGGGTAATCGTGTTGACGGCCGCGCCGACAAAGTTGCCCTGCCGCACGTCGAAGGGCGCGATGCTGACTTGAATCTGTTCGATCGCTTCGAGCGACACCGGCGCGACGTTCGTTCGTCCGCCAGGCTGGCCGTCGCCAAGGCCGAACGCGTTGTTGAAGTAAGCGCCGTTGATGGTGATGTTGTTCAGGCGAGCGTCTTGCCCGCCGAACGAATTGCCCGAAGCCTGCGGCGTCAAGCGGGTCATGTCGCCGATTTTTCCCGTGATTGTCGGCAGTGACGCCAGTGTTTCACGTGACAGCGCGGTCGCCGCGCCGGTGCGCGTGGAGCTGAAGACGGTGTCGGACTGCGCCGTGACCGTCACCGTTTCTGTGATCGCGATCTGCCGCACGGTGAAGGCCAGGTCGGTGCTGACACCGAGGTTGATCATCACGTCGTCGCGGCTCTCGGGGGCGAACGCGGCCGCGCCCGTGCCGGAGAACGCCACGGTGACCGAGTAGGGGCCACCCACTCGCATGGCGGGGATGAAGAAGCGGCCGTCGGCACGCGTCGTGGCTTCGTAGGTCGAACCAGACGCCAGGTGAATCGCGATCACGTTAGCGCCGGAGACAGATTGCCCTCCCTGCTCGGTTACTACACCGGTGAGCGAACCGGTTGTGACGCCCTGAGCAGACGAGGTGGACGATAGGCCGACGAGCACGGCCCCGAGCAGCACGAGCGGCCTGAGCGCGCGAACAACGAGGTTCATAGAGGTCTCCATGTGACGCGTCATAACCGTCCCACTTTATCAAACGCACGGCACTTGAACGCGACTTCGCCGAAAAAACAGGCGGCCCCCGATCCCAAAAGAAAAGGCTGTTTCGCCAGCGAAGGCGAAACAGCCTCTTGACTCTCGAACGAGCACCTTGATGGTGACACGCTCAGATCGTTGATCTCGGGCTAGGTCTTGGCAGCGGTCTTGGCCTTGCGCATCTCCTCGGCCTTGTCCCGCAGCTGGTCGGCTTCACGAATGAGCGCCTGTTGACGACCCGGGTCCTTGATCAGATTGGCCTGAAGGCGGAGCAGGAGGTTCTTGTAGGCAATGGCCTCCATGTAATCGCTCTTGATGGAGATGGCCTTGTCCACCGATTCGATGCCCTTCATGACCAGCTCGAGCTTCTCGGTGTCCTTCAGGCGGAAGTCGCGGTACGCCTTGTCCCAGTAATAGGTCGAGACGGTGTAGTGAGCTTCGGGGTTGTTTGGTTCGATGCCCACGCGCTGGTCCAGGGCTTCGATCGTCTTCGGGAAGTTGCCCTGGCGGTTGTAGTAGCCCGCCAGCTGCATGTAGACGTTGGGGTCGCCCGGCTTGGCGGACTTGGCCTTGATGAACGTCTCTTCGGCGATCTCGTACTCGCCCGAGTTCTCGTAGATGCTGGCCAGCTGGAAGTAGTTCGACGGGTCGGCCGGATCCAACTCGATCATCTTCCGCACGATCGGTTCAGCCATCGTGGGGTCGTTCAGCTTGTCGGGCCCGTAGGCCGACACCAGGAACTCGAACGAACGCCGCTTCCACAGCGGGTCGGCGATGTTTTCAGCGGCCTTGTTGTAGTTCTCAATCGCCTTGGCAAGCAGGGCGTCGTTGCCGGGCTCGCCCACGCGCGTGGGACGGTAGAGATTATCGAGCGCATTGGCGAGGAAGAAGTAGCTGTAGGCGTTGCTTGGATTCAGCTGGAGGGCTTCCTCGTACTTGCTCGCCGCGGCCTTCCAATCGCTTGCGGCATACAACTTGTTGCCGTCCTTGAATGCCTTCTGGGCGCGCACCTCATTGACCTTGCCGCACCCTGCAACCGCCAGGCCGAGGCCGGCCACCAGTGCCAGACCCGCCATCGAAGACCGGAGCTTCATCGTTTCCCCCTCAAGACCTTGGACCGCGTCGAATAGTCCGCCGGACAGCGCCCGGGGACTCTTCGACAGGGATATAGAGCCGCAGGGCGGGAAGTATAGCCAGTTCCCACAGCCCCCGCAACCCTTTGACCGTCACTGCTATCATGAGCGCGCTGTGGGACTCTCTTACTGCGTTAGACACCGAATCACGTCAAGTGGCCATGATCCGTTTTGAGGATCTTCTCGGCAAGGTCCGCGCCTACAGCCCAGACGCCGACCTGGAGCTGCTGAGGAAGGCGTACGTCTTCTCGGCCCTCGCCCACAAGGGCCAGGTGCGCCATTCCGGCGAGCCGTATCTCGTTCATCCGCTTGAAGTTTCGGACATTCTCGCGGATCAGCGCCTCGATGTCGTCTGCGTCGCCTCCGGCTTGCTTCACGATGTGGTTGAGGACACTCTGACTACGGTTGAACGTATTCAGGCGCTGTTTGGGCCCGACGTGGCCCATATCGTCGAAGGTGTCACCAAGATCAGCGCCATCCCGTTTTCCTCGAGCGAGGAGCGACAGGCCGAGAATTTCCGCAAGATGCTGCTGGCGATGGTCGATGACATCCGCGTCATCTTCGTCAAGCTGGCCGACCGCCTGCACAACATGCGCACGTTGCAGTTCATGCCCGAGGACCGGCGGCCGCGGATCGCGCAAGAGACGCTCGATATCTACGCGCCAATTGCCAGCCGGCTCGGCATGAACAAGCTGAAGAACGAACTCGAAGAGCTGGCGTTCCTGCACCTCGAGCCCACCGCCTACCAGTCGCTCCGCTCGCGCGTCGAGGCCAAGCGCGCCGCGACCGAAGGCGTCATCGACGAACTGACCTCCGAGATCCGCCAGAGGCTGGCGGCGGCCGAAGTGCCGCTTGTGACCGTCGACGGCCGGGTCAAGCGCCTCTACAGCATCTGGCTGAAGCTGCGACGTCAGAAGATCGAGCTCGACCAGGTCTACGACTTCGTCGCCATCCGTATCGTGACGCCGTCGGTGAAGGACTGCTACGCCGCGCTCGGCATCATTCACCAGGCGTGGTCGCCGGTGCCTGGGCGGATCAAGGACTTCATTGCGATGCCACGGCCCAACGGCTACCAGTCGCTGCACACCTCGGTGATCTCCGATCGCGGCGTGCCGTTCGAGGTGCAGATCCGCACCGCCGACATGCACCGCCGCGCCGAAGAAGGGATTGCGGCGCACTGGAAGTACAAGGAAGGGCGCGTCGGCGCGGGCCGCGACGAGCAGTATTTCCAGTGGATGCGCCAGCTGCTCGAGACGCACCAGGAAGTGCGTGACTCACAGGAGTTCCTGAATCACCTGAAGATCGACCTCTACCGCGAAGAGGTCTACGCCTTCACCCCGCGAGGGCAGGTCAAGGTGCTGCCCGATGGCGCGACGCCCATCGACTTCGCCTATGCCGTACATACCGACGTTGGCCATCGCTGTGTCGGCGCCAGGGTCAATGGGCGCATGGTGCCGCTGCGTTCGACGCTGAAGAACGGCGACATCGTCGAGATCATGAACACCGCCGGACACGCGCCGAGCCGCGACTGGCTGAGCTTTGTGAAGACCGCGCGCGCCCGCACGAAGATCCGGCAGTTCATCCAGATCGAGGAGAACGCGCGCGCCATCGAGGTGGGCCGGAAACTGCTCGAGAAGGAAGCCAAGCGTTTCGAGGTCGGCAAAGCGATGCTCGAGGAAGACAGCCTGCGTCCCGCTGCGACGGCCCTCGGCCTGGGCAAGGTGGACGACCTGTTCGTGCAACTGGGTTACGGCAAGCTGTCGGCTCGCCAGGTCCTCGACGCGCTCGTGCCCGGGGGGCAGCTGAAAGAGAAGGCCCCGGACCATCCCGTGGTCTCCGCGGTGAAGCGGGTGCTTCGCCCGGCGAGCGCGGCCGCCGATCGCATCACGGTGAGCGGCGCGGATGACCTGATGGTGGTCCGCGCGCGGTGCTGCAATCCCATTCGCGGCGAGAAGATCGTGGGCTACATCACTCGCGGCAAGGGCGTCTCGGTGCATGCCGTCGCGTGCCCCAACGTCATCAACCTGATGTACGACCCGCAGCGACGGATCGATGTCGAATGGGACACCGGGGGCGATCCTGCGCCCTACACCGTGCGGCTCACGATGCAGGTCGAGGATCGGAAAGGCATGCTGGCGGAGCTCAGCGCGAGCATCGCTGGCATCAACACCAACATCCTGAACCTGGAGGCGACGACGGGCGCCGACGCCCATGCCCGGATCGACGTCACCGTTGAAATCAAGGACATGAAGCACCTGGAGAAGGTGATCAAGTCACTGCGCAAAGTGGAAGGGGTGCACGACGTCGAGCGTGCGACGACCCGCTGAGGAGGGACGGGCAGTCGGGGCGGAGACGGGTTCAGCCGAGCACGGCGATCGCGTCGATTTCGATCCGCACGTCGCGTGGCAGCCTGGACACCTGCACCGTGGCTCGGGCAGGATATGGCTCCGTAAAGCAGGCGGCGTACAGCTCGTTCACCACCGCGAAGTCGGCCATATCGGCCAGATAGATGGTCGTTTTGGCCACGGTCGAGAAATCCGTACCCGCTTCAGCAAGCAGAGCGCGCATGTTCTCGAGCACTTGCGCCATCTGTTCACGAATCCCGCCGGCTACGACCACGCCGTCAGTGCCAAGCGGAATTTGGCCCGACAGGAACACGAGGGACCCCACTACGAGTGCGGAGGAATACGGGCCGATGGCGGGAGCTCCCTTGGAGGAGCTGATGGCACGGCGACCGCCTTCGGTCGGGCTTCGGCGGTCAGGCACGGCTACGCGGCCTTGACGACTTTCTTCGAGCGGATGCACCGCGTGCACACGCGTATCCGCTTTGTGGCGCCGTTGACGACCGCGCGAACGGTCTGCAGGTTCACTTCGAACCGGCGCGGACTGACGTTGTGGGCGTGAGAGATCGTGCGTCCGACAACCGGACCCTTGTCGCAGATTTCACAGCGTCTCGCCATGACACATACCTTCTTGCTGGCTACGTACTAGCGACGCGAATAACGTCGCAGTGACAAACGCCAATCCTACCATGCCCTGGCCCTGACCTTCCACCGGCTGGCCCGCGCGGGAACCCACGGATTCCCAGGTGTTCCCTCGACTTCGGTTCCCGGGTGCGCCGCCTCGCCGACCCGGGGGCGTCGGTCGAACCGCAACCCGCCGTGACGCGGCCCTGCCGGATGTGGCTCTGGAGCCACAGTCGGGCGTGTAATTATTGCCACAGGATTGGCGTCGACTGTCGGGATTCCGTCGCCAGATGTGGACAGCCAGCCTCATAGAACCCGATTGGCCCCTTCGGCGTCTAATCGATTGAACACCGTTCGACATACCGAAAATGCCAGTCGCCAAGAACATAGAAGTCTTTGTTTAACAAATACTTAACGAGATGATTCGGTAGAGAGAAACTCGGACGGACGGCATGAATCTGACGTCCGCGTTGCCATGATCTACCGAACATTTGTTATTTTTGTTGGTGCATTGGCGGCGTAGGGAACGGATGAAGGAAGTCGTCCAGTCAGGTACGGCGATTGCAGGTTGTGTTAGACATCACGAAGTCCTCTCAAACAGAGGACACGGAAGGAGCGGCTGAAGTCATGGCCAAGGCAGCGAAGAAGATTGTGGCGACCGCGGAGCTCGACCCGAGCACGCGATACGACGAACTCAAGACCATGCTGGACGAGCGCCGACGCGTCATCCTGCAGGAAGTTCAGGGCAGGATCCGTGGTGTTCGCGCCGATGGCGCTGACCGGCCCCACGACAGCCAAGACCCTGGAGAAACCGCCGAAGTCGACATCCAGGAGGATATCGAGTTTGCGTTGATCCAGATGAAGGCCGAGACGCTCAACAAGATCAACGAAGCGCTCGCACGCCTCGACGAGGGGCGTTATGGACACTGCTACGAGTGCGGCGACGAAATCGCCGAAGCCCGGCTGCGCGCCCTGCCGTTCGCGGTGCGTTGCAAGGACTGCGAAGAAGAGCGTGAGACGGCGATTCAGCGCGAGCGTACAATGTCGCGGCGCGGCTCGTCGAGCTTCTTCGACATGCAGCGTTAGAACCGGCACCAACCGACGAGCAGGCCCCGCCCCGTGCGGGGCCTGCATCCCACATTGGCCCGGGTTCTCGGGCACTTCCACGCGCCACACTTTCTGGAGGGATCGCCATGAGCGATCAGGACACCCAGTTCGACGGCGATGAACCGTCTGCGGAGCAGCCGTTCCACGTGCCGGCGGAGCTGCCGGTGCTGCCCCTGCGTGACACGGTCCTTTTCCCCAACTCGTTCATGCCGCTGGCCGTCGCCCGAGAGAGTTCCGTGCGTCTCATCGACGAGGCCGTCGCGGCCGGGCGCATGATTGCGGTGTTCACCCAGCGCGAGGCGTCCGAAGAAGACCCGCGTCAGGACGACCTGAACACCATCGGCACCGCCAGCCACATTCACAAGATGTTCAAGCTGCCTGACGGCAGCCTGCGGATCATCGTGCAAGGACTCGCGCGCGTGCGGTTCGACGGCCTCATCGCCAGCCGCCCGTATCTGCTCGCCAACGTGAGCGAGGCGCGAGACGAGCTCGCCGACGCCGACCGGCTCGAGATTGACGCGCTGCAGCGGAACATCAAGGCCAACTTTCAGCAGATCGTATCGCTCTCGCCGCTGATGTCCGACGACCTGCAGACGCTGGCCTCGAACATCACCGAGCCGGGCCGCGCAGCCGACTTCATCGCGTCGAGCCTCGGGACGCTCTCGACGGCCACCAAGCAGGAGGTGCTCGAAACCGTCGACGTGCGCGCGCGGCTCGACCATCTGAACCGGCTCCTTATCAAGGAGCTCGAGGTCCTCGAGCTGGGGTCGAAGATCCAGTCGCAGGTCCAGTCGGAGGTCGGCAAGAACCAGCGTGACTACTTCCTGCGCGAGCAGCTGAAAGCCATCCAGCGCGAACTTGGGGAAGGCGACGACCAGTCGAAGGAGATCGATGAGCTGCGCCAGAAGATCGAAACGGTGGGCCTGCCCGACACCGTGAAGAAGGAAGCCCTGCGCGAACTCGATCGTCTCTCGAAGATGCCGCCGTCGGCCGCCGAATACACGGTGTCGCGCACCTACCTCGACTGGATGGTGGCGCTGCCATGGGCCAAGCGCACCGAGGAAGTGATCGACCTGCCGAAGACGCGCGCCGTGCTCGACACCGAGCACGCTGGCCTGGAACGCGCCAAGGAACGCATTCTCGAGTACCTCGCGGTACGGAAGCTCAATCCCACGCTGAAGGGGCCGATCCTGTGTTTCGTCGGGCCGCCAGGAGTGGGCAAGACGTCACTGGCGCGTTCCATCGCGCAGTCGCTCGGCCGCAAGTTCGTGCGCGTGTCGCTTGGGGGGATGCGCGACGAAGCCGAGATCCGCGGCCACCGCCGCACCTACATTGGCGCGCTGCCTGGCCAAATCATCCAGGGGCTCCGCCGGGCGGAATCGCGCAATCCGGTCTTCATCCTCGACGAGATCGACAAGCTCGGGTCAGACTTCCGCGGAGACCCGGCGTCGGCCCTGCTCGAAGTGCTGGATCCGGAACAGAACTCCACGTTCCGCGACCACTACCTCGATGTGCCGTTCGACTTGTCGGACGTGCTCTTCATCACCACCGCCAACGTGCTCGATCCGGTGCCGCCAGCCCTGCGCGACCGCATGGAAGTGCTGGAGTTGCCGGGCTACACCGAAGAAGAGAAGCTGGCGATCGCCCGTGGGCATCTGGTGGGCAAGCAGGTGCTGAACCACGGCCTCACCGCGCGTCAGCTTGCGTTCTCTGACACTGGCCTGCGGGCGCTCATTCGCGGCTACACCCGGGAATCGGGTGTACGCAACCTCGAGCGCGAGATCGGATCGATCTGCCGGAAGGTGGCGCGCCGCCGCGTCGACGGACAGACGGAACGGGTGAAGGTCACGCCGGCCGTCGTACAGGAACTGCTCGGTGCGCCGAAGTACATGGACGAAGAGATCGCCGAGCGCACCAAGCGGCCAGGCGTGGCCATCGGCCTGGCGTGGACGCCCGTCGGCGGCGAGGTGCTGTTCATCGAGGCGTCGCGCATGAGTGGCACGGCGTCGCTCACGCTGACCGGGCAGCTGGGCGATGTCATGAAGGAATCGGCGCGCGCGGCCCTGTCGTGGGTCCGAGCCCACGCCGCGCAGTGGAGTATCGACCCCGATTTCTTCAAGGCGTCCGAGATTCACGTGCACGTGCCGTCAGGGGCGATTCCCAAAGACGGACCGTCGGCCGGCGTCACGATGGCCACCGCCCTGGTGTCCGAGCTGACCCGGCGCCCGGTGCGTGGCGACGTGGCGATGACCGGCGAGATCACGCTTTCTGGCAAAGTGCTGCCGGTGGGCGGTATCAAAGAAAAAGTGCTGGCCGCCAAGCGGGCAGGCGTACGCGAGCTCATCCTGCCCCGCCAGAACGAGAAAAACGTCAAGGAAGATCTCGACGAGGATCTACTGGCGGGCTTGACCATCCATCTGGTCGGCACGATCGACGAGGTCTTGCTGCTTGCCCTGCTGCCAGTGCGGTCGCCCGCCGGCAAGCGGACCAGCCGTAGGGTGCAGCCCGGAATGCAATAAGCTCCTCGCGTGCGCGTTGTCTACTCGCCGCGGTACCACCTCGACTTTGGCGCGCACGTGTTCCCAACGGCCAAGTATCACGCCGTCGCCGAGCGCCTGCTGCAGCAGGGGACAGTGGCACCGAACGCATGGGTCGAGCCCCACGACGCCACCTGGGAGGACCTGGCGTTAGTACACACGGTCGGCTACCTCGACGCGCTGCGCACTGGCACGCTGAGCGCCGAGGCGGTCGCCAGGCTCGAGATTCCGTGCTCCCAGGCCATCGTCGAAGGCTTCCGTCTGATGACCGGCGGCACCATCGTGGCGGCTCGGCGTGCGCTCGACGGCACCGACCGCACGGTGGTGCACCTGGGCGGCGGCTTCCACCACGCGTTTGCCGGCCACGGAGAAGGATTCTGCGTGTTCAACGATGCCGCCGTGGCGATTCGGGTCGTCTTCCATGAGCGCCTCGCCGGCCGCGCAGCCGTCGTCGATCTGGACGTGCATCAGGGGAACGGCACGGCGTCGATCTTTGCGGGCGACCCGCGCGTGTTCACGTTGTCCCTGCACGAAGAGGAGAACTATCCCTACACCAAGCCACACGGTTCGCTCGACCTCGGTCTGCCACGTGGCACCGACGACGGCGAATACCTGCGACTGCTCGAGGGCGCGCTGGCGCGGACGCTCGAGTCGCTGCCCGACCTGCTCGTGTACCTGGCGGGCGCCGACCCCTACGCCGACGACCAGCTAGGGGGGCTTGACTTGACCCGCGACGGCCTGCGCCGGCGTGACCGGCTGGTCTTCGACGCGGCCCGCGATGCGGGGGTGCCGATCGTGGTGTTGCTGGCGGGCGGCTATGCGCGGCGGTTCGAGGACACGGTGGCCATCCACTGCGCCACGGTGGAAGAGGCGGCCCGGGCCTGGTAGCGAGGCTGCGCCTCGGACCACCGAGCATGCGGCTCCGCCTCGCTAGAGCAGTGTCTCTTCGCCCGCGCTCCGCGCGGGCGTCTAGGTCAGACCAGCATCGCCACGCCGGCCACCGTCTTCATATCGACGATCTCGCCGCCGGCGATCATGCGCCGGACCTCGTCGAGCGAGAACGTCCGTGGTTCGATCACTTCGTCCTCATCCCGGCGGATGGTGGAGTCAGGCGCGGGCGCGGCCAACTCGGTGCAGCGGTAGAACGTCATCAACTCGTCGCAGAAGCCGGGCGTGGGCAGCAGCGCGCCCAGGCGGTCCAGGCGACCGGGCACCAGTCCGATTTCTTCCTCGCATTCACGACGGGCCCCGGCCAGCGGATCTTCGCCGGCCTCCAGCGTGCCCGCGGCGAGTTCCCAGATGAATCGATCGACCGCGTAGCGGTATTGACGGATCAGCACCAGTTGGTCCATCGCGGGCATCGGCAACAGGACCACTGAACCGGGATGGCGCACGACGTCCATCACCGACGTGTGTCCCGAAGGCAGCGTCACGCGGTCGGCAGAGAGCGTGAATATCCGGCCGCGATAGATCTCGCGGCGTTCATGAACGATCGTCGTCGGAGTCGGCAGTTGAGGCATGAGCGGGCTCCGCGAGCACGCCCGACCGCTTGTCGGCCGGCGTGATGTCTTCGAGCACCGAGAGCAGGTCGTCGGGCAACGGCGCCTCGAAGGCCACGCGCTCTTTCGTGGTGGGGTGGGTGAAAGCCAGTCGCTCGGCGTGCAGGAATGGCCGGGTGAGCCGCTGCACCGCGCGTACGTCGTGCGCCACCCGCTTATGCACGCCGCCGTAGACGGCATCGCCGATGATGGCGTGCCCGATGGCGCTCAGGTGCACGCGGATCTGGTGGGTGCGGCCGGTGGCGATGGCCACCCGAATCAGCGTGACGCCGGGCAACTGGCGCGCCCAGGTGACGCGGGTGACCGCGGCCCGCGAGCGCCGCGCGCGGGTCGAGATCTTCTCGCGGTGCACGGGGTCGCGGCCAAGCGGCAGGTCGATGCGCTTGCGGTTGTGCACCGTGCCCCACACGAGCGCCACATACTCCTTTTCCACTTCCCGGTCATGGAACTGGCGCGCCAGTTCCTGGTGGGTGGCGTCGTTCTTGGCCACGACCATGACGCCTGAGGTGCCCTTGTCGAGACGATGCACGATGCCGGGACGGGCCTCGCCACCGATGCCGCTCAGGTCCTTCACGTGATGCAACAACGCGTGCACGAGGGTACCGGTGGCATGGCCGGCGCCGGGGTGCACCACGAGGCCGGCTGGCTTGTTGACCACGACCAGGTCAACGTCGTCGTAGAGGATCGGCAGCGGCAGGTTCTCGGGCACGAGCGTGGAGGGCGCCACGTCGGGCACGTCGAGCGTGACCCGGTCGCCTTCGCGCAGCGCGGTGTTCGCCTTGGGGGCGGGCACGCGCGCGACGGTGACGCGGCCGTCTTCGATGAGCCGCTGCAGTTGCGCTCGCGAGGTGTTGGCTACTTCACCGGCGAGGAACTTGTCGAGCCGCAGTCCGTGGTGGTCGGGTCCGACCTCGAAGATGTGGGGAGTCATGGGGCGGGCGGGGACACGAGCACGCGGTTGGACCGGTGCCGACGGGCACCGGCCCAACGCTCCTCACAAGTCTAGCGTCTGACGACCTGGATGGTGAACCAGAACTGCGCGTCGGCGTTCAGCGTGACGGTCGTGAAGTTCGCTCCTGAGCCAAGGCTGGTCAGGAAGATGCCTGCGCCGATCGGCGTAATCGACGGAATAACCGCCGGAATAGGCATGAATCCGTTGTGGTTGATGACATAGACGCCGGGGCTCGGATGCGTGACGGTCACGCCAGGAGTGCCGAAGGTCAACGTGCCGTTGGCCGTAACGATGCCGCCCACCGGCATGTTCAGGCGCGCGTCCTGGGCGTTTGCCAGCACGACGCTGTTCGACACCGAAAGCGGGGCGAACGCCGGAGAGGGAGAGGTGGCGGCTTGCAGGTAGATGCGATCTCGGGCCGGGAACGGCGGGGTGAACGGCACCACCACCGTGCCGCCGCCGGGGATCACTCCGAGCTGCACCAGCTGAACGTCGAGGCCAACGGCCAGGTTGACTCCGGCAAAGGAGAATCCGGAATTGGTGGAGCTGGAGAGCAGTGCGAAGCTCTCCCCAGGCGTGCCTTGCACGGTGATGTCGACACTGCCGCCGGCACCGACGACGTAGTTGGTAGCCGTAATCGTCGACTGGGCCGACGCCACGATGGAAGTAGCGAGAACAGCGACGGCGGCGAGCATGAGTTGACGCATTCGAGTGACCTCCTGGCCGAGAGGGAGCCTCGGCCTGTGTATCCTAAGCGTACAAGCGCAAACGGCGGGGCAATGGGGCCAGGGTTGAGTGCGGACCCACCCACTCTGGCGCCGGGGCCGGCGCAGATGTTCTGGGCCGAGGCGGGCTGCCGCCCTAGAACCCGCCGCGGCGCTTCTTCGAGGCAGGCGCCTCAACGGCCGCCGTGGCACGTCCAGCCAGCCACCACAGCATCACGAGACTCAGTGGGGCCAGCCCGAGCGAGATCAGCTGCGAGGTCGAGAACATCGACACCATGCCGCGGTCGTCGCCGCGGAAGAACTCGATGATGAAGCGCGACACCGCGTACATCAGCACGAACTGCCAGAACGTGCGACCCGCGTAGGGCTTGCCCCGCCGCTCGATGGCGATCAGCGTCACGAAGATCAGCAGGCCAGCCAGCGACTCGTAGAGCTGCGTGGGGTGCAGCGGCACGCCGAGCGGGGTGCCGACGTTCATGGCCGCCGCCGGATCGGTGAAGGTCACGGCCCAGGCCACTTGCGTGGGCTTGCCGTAGCAGCAGCCGGCCGCCAGGCACCCGAGCCGGCCCACCATGTAGCCGAGTGCGATCCCCGGCGCGAAGAGGTCACCCGATTGCCAGAGCGGCAGCTTGTGCTTCCGGAGCTGGTAGATGCAGGTGAGCGATGCGGCGATGAGCCCACCGTAGAACACGCCGCCTGAGCGCAACAGCGAAAAGAACTCTTCCCGGCTGCTGGTGAAGTGGTTGAAGTCCACGACGAAGAGCAGGCCCTTGGCGCCCACGAGCGCGGCGATGATGACCCAGATGCCGAGGTCCATCACCTTGTTGCCGTCAAGGCCTGCCTGACTGGCGCGGCGTACGCCGTACCACAGCCCGATCAGGTAGGCGGCGGCCAGCAGCACGCCGTAGGAATAGATGGTGACCGGGCCGGCCTCAAGCAGGATTGGGTGCACGTCGGTATCCCAGGAAATCGAGCACTACGTCGAGAAGCATGAAGGCCACGCCAACCGAGATCGCCGCGTCGGCGACGTTGAACGCCCAGAAGTGCCAGCCGCCCCAGTAGGCGTCCACGAAGTCGAGCACGTAGCCCGCCGTGGCGCGGTCGATGAGATTGCCGATGGCGCCCCCGAGCACGCCAGCGATGCCGATGCGCGCGACCCGGTTGTCTTCGGGCAGACTGGCGGCATACCAGGCCACGCCCGCCAGCGCGCCGCCCGCCACGGCGATGAGCAGCACCGCTTTCAGCGGAAAATCGGCCGCGTTCAGCATGCCGAACGCCGCGCCGCTGTTGTGCACCCGCGTCAGGCTCAGCCAGCCCGCCACCACGTCGATGCTGTCGTGCAGCTCGAGCCTGGCGCGGACGAGCGACTTGGTCCACTGGTCGAGGACCACGACGGTCAGCGCGATGACGAGCTCCAGGCGGCGCATCGTAGCCCTAGAGGCTCACGGCTTCTGCGAGCGCGTCGACGCAGCGCGGGCACAGGCCCTCGCGACCGGCCTCGCTCGTCACGTCGGCCACGACGCGCCAGCAGCGCTCGCACTTGGTGCCGTCGGCGCGCGTGACGACGGCGTTGGCGCTTCGAGCGAAAGTCTCGCCATTGAACGTTTTGTCGTGCTGCCAGGCGTCGTCGACGGAGGCTCCTTGCGGAGCTCTGCCTTCAACCAGAGCTGCCCGTGACACACCGAGCACTAATGCCAGGTCTACCTCGCGGTAATCAGCAAACGTCCGAGCATCGACGTTCAGCAATACCTGCGCCGAGAGGTTCCCGTTGATGGATTGCGACTTGCGGGCGTCCTCGAGCCGAAGGTTGGTCACGTCTCGAAGCCAGGTCAGTTTCTCCCAGCGCCCGAGCAGGCTGGCATTCTCAAAGCGCGTGAGATTGTCGGGGAAGAGCGCCATGTGCACCGACGCCTCGCGCTTACCAGGCAATCCGCGCCAGAGCTCGTCCATCGTCACCGACAGAATCGGCGCCAGCAGACGCGCCATGCCGTCGACCACGGTGAACATCACGGTCTGCCCAGACCGCCGCCCGGTCGAGCGCGCGCCGTAGGTGTACATCCGGTCCTTCGTCACGTCCACGTAGAACGCGCTCAGGTCCACCGTGATGAACTGGTTGGCGAGCTGAAACACCGTGGGGTAGTCGTAGTCGTCGTACGCCTTCACGATCTTCGTCCCGACGTCGGCGTACTTCGCGAGCATCCAGCGGTCGACCTCTTCGAGGTGTGCCGTGGGCACGACGTCGTTGGAAGGGTCGAAGTCGTACAGGTTGGCCACGAGCACCCGCAGCACGTTGCGGATCTTGCGGTAGGCCTCGGTCGTGCGTGTGAGGATCTCTTTGCCGATGCGGATGTCCTCGCGGTAGTCCACCATCGAGGCCCACAGACGCAGAATCTCGGCGCCGCCCTGCTTGATCACGTCCTGAGGCGACATGCTGTTGCCGAGCGACTTGGA
This sequence comes from Acidobacteriota bacterium, assembly GCA_031376505.1. Classification (GTDB taxonomy): domain Bacteria; phylum Acidobacteriota; class Vicinamibacteria; order Vicinamibacterales; family UBA2999; genus CADEFD01. Next base: position 829 of record JANMDX010000117.1, on the reverse strand, counting down.
CATCTTGCGTCCGTCCTCGGCCATCACGAACCCGTGCGTGAGCACTTGATTGAACGGCGCGCGTCCGCGCGTGCCGATGCCCACGAGGAGCGAGCTGTGGAACCAGCCGCGATGCTGATCGCTGCCTTCCAGGTAGATGTCGGCCGGCCAGCGGTGGTCTTCCCGGAACGGCAGCACCGCTTCGTGGCTCGACCCGGAGTCGAACCACACGTCGAGGATGTTCGATTCGCGCTCGAACGACGTGCCACCGCACGACGGGCACGCGAGCCCGGCCGGCACGAATTCCTCGAGTGGCCGCTCGTACCAGGCGTCGGCGCCGTAGGTATCGAACACGCTCGCCGCCTGGTCGACCAGCGCCTTCGTGAGCACCGCCTGGCCGCACGACGTGCAGTCCAGCGCGGGGATCGGCACGCCCCAGGCGCGCTGACGCGAGATGCACCAGTCGGGCCGGTTGGCAATCATGCCCTCGATGCGCGCACGGCCCCAGCTCGGGATCCAGCGCGTGTCGGCAATCGCGGTGAGCGCCTTCTGGCGCAGGTTCTGCGCCTCCATGGCAAAGAACCACTGCGCCGTGGCCAGGAAGATGACGGGGTGGTGGCAGCGCCAGCAGTGCGGATACGAGTGATGGAAGTCTTCGCGGTGCCACAGCCGTCCGCGCTCGGCAAGCGCGGCCTCGACGTTGGGATTCGCCTTCCACACTTGCTGCCCGGCAAACAGCTCCACCGTGTCGTTGTAGTGGCCGCCGGCGTCGAGCGGGGCGTAAATCTCGAGGCCGTACTTCACGCCCGTGTGGTAGTCGTCGGCGCCGTGGCCGGGGGCCGTGTGCACC
>JANMDX010000113.1:0-2333 GCA_031376505.1 Acidobacteriota bacterium | reverse complement strand
CGTCGGCATCGTCGGCGTCAACGTCGGCCTGATCGGGATGGCGCTTCGATGGAGGGTGCTGAGCACGGGTGCGGCGTCTGGCAGCCCTCCCGTCTCGGCATACATCCAGGCCATCCTCTGCGCCCAGGGCGTCAACAATGTTCTGCCGGCGCGGCCGGGTGACATCGTCAGGATCGTCTGGCTCGGGCGGGCGACGGGTACGGGGGCCGCCGCCGCGACAGCTTCGATGTTGGCCGACCGAGCCCTTGACGTCCTCGCGCTGGGCCTCGTGATCGGCGTCGGCTTCGCGTTCGTCCCGTCCGAGACATGGGTGACTGTGGTGGGGCTTGCCGCGCTCGCCGGATGCATCGTCCTCGTCTCGGCGTGGGTCGCCTGCCGCAGGTTCGCCGCCCGTCGTACAGATGGAGCACGCCTTTCGGCCGGGAAGGTCAGGCGACAGGTCACGCGTTTCGCGATGACCCTGGGCGTGCTTGTCACGGGGCGCAGGGTGGCGAAGGCCGCCGGCTGGACCGTGATGATCTGGGTCACGTGGACCCTCGGTGCGTGGGCTGTGGCCCGGGCGATCGGTATCGACGTCACCCCCGCCGAGCTCCTGTTCGTCGGAGCGGTGCTGAATGTCGGCCTCGCGATTCCGTCGTCACCGGGGTTTGTCGGCACGTATCAGTGGCTGATCGTCGCGGGGCTCGGCCTGTTTGCGGTCGGCGCGACGCAGGCGTTCGCGTTCTCCGTCCTGCTCCAGCTCACGTGGTTCGTCCCCCAGACGGTCGTCGGTCTGATCCTGCTCCCACGTCTCGGCATGACCTTCCGGGCGCTCCGTCACACCGGCGCATCGCGGGTCGCCTGACCCAGAAGTCCGTGATCTCGGCGTACTGGACCGAGCGAGGCAAATGACGCAGGGACGTTGCATCGCGGCGTTTGCCGCATCGCCGGTTGGTGTGCGACTGCGTACCACAGAGCACGGTTAGCAAACGATAACGCCGAAACGTTAAAAGGAGCGGCGTGGCGACCCAAAGGATCGATTACCAAGGACACTCGACCGGCAGGCGACGTGGGACCCATCGGTAGGCTGCCCGGCGTGAGGTCGCTCCGGCATGTGCTCCCTTGGACGGTCGCGGCGAGCCGAGCGGCCGCGCGTTCCGTCGAGGTCCGCGTCTGCGCAGCCCTGGCACTCGTATCGACGGCCCTCGCCGTCGTCACCATGCAGATGTGGGCATGGAACCCGAAGGTGCCGATGGGGCCCGTCGGCGACGTCACCCTCGCGGGGATGATCGTCAAAGGCATCGACGAGAACGGTGGCTATCTGGAGAATCCGCGTCTGGGGTGGCCGGCCGGTGGCCTCCAGTTGTATGACCTTCCGATCGGCGACGATGCGCTGAACCTGTTCCTGATGAGGATCATTTCGTGGTTCACCTCCGACTTCGGGACCGTGATGTGGGCGTTCATGCTGCTGACGTTCCCGCTCGTCGCCGTGGGCGCCTACGTCGTGATGCGGCGGTTGGGGGTCTCCCGGTTGCCCTCGCTGATGGTCGGTCTGCTGTACGCCTTCATGCAGTACCACTTCCGCGGGCAGTTCTTTCTGCTGCTCATCGGCTACTACGTGCTGCCGTTCGCGCTCCTTCTGGCCTTCCGCGTCTTCCAGGGTGTCCCGCTCTTCGCGCGTCGCGAAGGCCCCACGGGGGTACGAAGTTGGCTTTCGCGTCGCACGATGGCGACCGTCGCCACCTGTGTTGCGATCGGCTCGACGGGGCTTTACCTGGCGGCGTTCGCCGTCGTCGTCTTGATCACGGCTGCGACGGTCCAGGTGTTCTCACGCCCGGCGCGTCGGACGGCGGCAACCGCGGTCGTCGCGATCGGCCTCATCGTGGGGACGGTCATCGTTAACACGTCACCGTCGAGTATCTACCGACTTCAAAATGGGGCGAACCGTGAGGTCTCCGCCAGAGGCGAGCAGGAGAGCGAGGTCTACGGGCTGACCCTGACGAGGATGGTCCTTCCCAATCAGTTCCATCGTTTCGGACCGGCCAAGGAGTTTGGCGGCCACTACCAGGAGACGACGAACTTGCCGCTCGCGGGTGAGGACGCGTCGTACGTTGGGCTTGTCGGCACCGGCGGACTCGTGGGGCTGGTCGTGTTCGCCTTTGCCAGCATGACGCGCGGCAGCTCGCTCGCCCGCCGCCGCCGGTACGGACCGCTGGCCGCCGTCGCAGGGGCCGCGTTCGTGTTCGGGCTCGTTGGCGGACTCAACACGATCTTCTCGTATCTCGTACATCCCATTCTGCGGGGCACCGGCCGCATCAGCATCGTAATCGGCTTCTGCGCGTTCGCCGCTGTCG
>JANMDX010000087.1:0-46519 GCA_031376505.1 Acidobacteriota bacterium | reverse complement strand
CGCCGCGTCGCTACCCGGCCGGACGGGAATGTGGTCGGTGCCCTTCTCGGCCGTGAGGCTGCGGTAGGGGTCGATCACGACGACCTTGGCACCGCGACGTTTGGCCTCCTGCACGCGGGACCAGTAGTGCAGGTTCGACGTGATGGGATTTGATCCCCAGATCACGATCAGCTTCGAGTCCTCGACGCGCTCAGGATCCATGCCTACGCTGCCGCCGAGCGAGATCTTGATCCCCACCTTGCCGGCCGACGAGCAGAGCGTGCGGTCCAGGAGCGATGCGCCGAGGTGGTAGAAGAACCGCCGGTCCATGCCGGCAAAGTTGAGCAGCCCCATGGTGCCGGCGTAGCTGTACGGGCAGATCGCCTCGGGACCGTCGGGCGAGTCGATGATCGCCTGGAACTTCGCAGCGATCGTGCCGAGCGCCTCGTCCCAGGTGATGCGCTCCCACGTGCCACGGCCGGGCCCCTTGCCCCCGACCCGTCGATGGGGATACACCACGCGGTCGGCCGAATACGTGCGATCGAGATAACGCGACACCTTGGTGCAGAGCGCCCCGTCGGTCCACGGATGGTCCTTCGCGCCGGCCACCTTGATGGCCACGCCGTTCTGCACGGTGGTCTCGAGCGCACAGGTATCGGGACAGTCGTGCGGACAGGCGCCTTTGACGACACGCACGTCCAGACTGGTTTGGCTCATGTGCCGAGCATAACCCGAGGCGGAGTAGGCCGCGTGCTACCGCACCAGGCGCGTCACATGCGCGGCCACCGCCAGCCACCGCCCATCCTGCTTGTGCCAGATGTCGGTGTAGCGGCCGCTGCCAGGGCGGCCGTCGCTCGTCTCATACACGGTTCGAGCGTGAATGACGGCGGTGTCGCCGAAGACACGAATCTCCACATCCTGGCAGCTCAAGCTCTTGAGACTGGAGGGCCTGGACACCTGGGCGATGAACCCGGCGCGGTCGACGATCGTGCCATCGGCATTGGTGTTGCGGAAGTCGGCGGCCAGGATCTGCTCGAACCTGGCGGCGTCGGACGTCAAGACCGCCCGCACGTAGTCGGCGTTCAGGGCTGCAAGCACCGCGTGGTCTTCAGCTGGACCGGCCGACTGGTCACGCGCCATGGCGAGGGGACTTCCCGCAGCGATTATGACGGTCAGAAGAACGGCGAGGCCGCGTGGCATGGGAAGCCCTCCTCCGGTATTTGACAGAGAATAGTGCAGTGATGACCTTAACCCTTCCACGGCTCGGCGCGCTCACCATTGCAAGCGTCGCGATCTTCTCCTTCGTCGCCCTGGCGCAGCCCCGGGTGCCGGCCCCCGGCAGTCCAAAGTTTCCTCTGCCCACCGAGCCGCGCGCCTACGAGATGTTCCGGCAGAAGATCCGGGTGAGCGTGGTGGCCCACGGCATCGAGCGGCCGTGGAGCCTGCTGCCGATGCCCGACGGCAGCTTCCTGGTCAGCGTCCGCGCCGCCGGTCAGGTGCTCGCCATTCGCAACGGCGTGCTCAACCCCGCGCCGCTCGCCGGTCTGCCGGCCATGCGCACCAGCCGCACGACCGGCATGCTCGACATGGCGCTCCATCCCAAGTTCGCCGAGAACCGCTGGATCTACTTTACGTACCACAAGGCGCTGGACGCCACGACCTTCACGCTGGCCCTGGCGCGCGGACGCTACGACGGCACCGGGTTCTCGAACGTGGAGGACCTGTATGTCGGCAACGCCGTGCAGACCGGCGGCTCGCGCCTGACGTTTGCGCCTGACGGCCTCATCTACATCACCGTCGGCGGCGCGGGCCGGCTGCCCGATGCGCAGGCGACCACCACCATCTTCGGGAAGGTGTTGCGCTTGAAGGACGACGGCACAGTGCCGGCCGACAATCCGTTTGTTGGCAAGGCCGGCGCGCGGCCGGAAATCTACACCATCGGCCATCGCGATCATCACGGCATCGCGCCGTATCCGGCCACGGGACAGGTCTTTGAAGCCGAACTCGGGCCGCTCGGTGGCGACAAGATCAATATCCTGGAACCCGGCGGCAACTACGGCTGGCCCACCAACGGCTACGGGCGCGACAACGACGGGTCGCCGATGCCCCTGCCAACCGACGCGATGGCCAAGTCGTGGATTACGTGGAACCCGGGCATCACCCCCTCGGGCATGCTGTTCTACACGGGCGACAGGTTCCCTGAATGGAAGGGCAACCTCTTTGTGGGCAGCATCCAGCGCGGGCGCATTCCGGGCACCGGCGCACTCGAGCGTGTGGTGTTCAACGAGAAGCTCTGGGAACTGCGGCGCGAGACGATTCTCGAAGACTTCCACCAGCGTGTGCGCGACGTGCGCCAAGGGCCCGACGGACTGATCTATCTGCTCACCGAAGAGGACGACGGGGCGGTAATCAAGATCGAACCGGCGCAGTAGATGGCGATGCAGCCGCAGCCGATGGTGTGCATGGAGGTGTGGGGCGGCAGCCACCTGGCCGACCACGCCACCGAGTTCAGCGGGCTCGACGCCTGGGTCTACAGCAAGCCGTACGGCGCGGCGGCCAGGGGCGGGGATGTCGTGTACGCGTCGAGCTGTGCCACGGGCCGCATCACGCGCCTGATGGTGGCCGACGTGGCGGGGCATGGCCAGGCGGTGGCGGGCACGGCAGCGGACTTGCGGCTGCTGATGCGACGGTTCGTCAACACCCTCGATCAGGCGGAGCTGGTCGGACACCTGAATCGACAATTCGCGGCGCTGTCGGCGCAGGCCGCGTTTGCGACGGCGGTCGTGGCGACGTACTTTGCGCCGACCCGGCGCTTGACCTTGTGCAACGCGGGTCATCCTCGCCCGCTCATCTACAGTGCGGCCAGGAATGAGTGGCGCTTCCTCAGCAACGATGGGTCGCCACTGGCGGCGGGTCCGCGCAATCTGCCGCTCGGCATTCTCGACATCGCCGACTACGACGCGTCCGACGTCGAACTGCAAGAGGGCGACTGCGTGCTGGCCTACACCGATGCTCTCATGGAGGCACAAGACGCCGACGGCGAGATGCTCGGCGAAGACGGCGTGCTGCGGTTGCTCCAGCTGCTTGGCGAGGTCGATCCACCAAGACTCACGGCCGCGCTGCTTGGCGAGATCGAGAGTCGCTACCCAGAGAACCTGGCCGACGACGACGTCACGGTGATGCTCGTTCGCGCGTCGTCGCGCGAGACGCGCTACACCCTCGGCGACCGGCTCAAGGCCGCCGGGCGACTCATGCGCACGGCGATCGGGGCGTTGCGCCCTGGCGCCGAGCGGCCACCGATGCCCGACCTGAACATGGCGAACATCGGTGGCGCGATCGTGCCGGCGCTGGCGAAGCGCTGGCGGAAGCGCGGATAGCCGAAGCCGCCCAGACGATAGAAACACTAGCGCGGTCCGAGGGTGACAGAACCCTCATGATCAGACCCTGGCCCCCACTCCCTGGCTCAAGGCCAAGGCGGAAGGCCCGAAATCGCTCGGCGCCGATTCGAAGAGCGGCCTGGCCGTCTACGAGATGCCCGGCCGCTTCGGCCCCTACGTGGGCGCGATGCGCGGCGTGGCGCCGCCGAGCGTCGCGCGTTCGAGGTGGACGTCCTGAAGTGCCCGTGCTGTGGCAGCCGGTTGCGTTTGATCGCGCTGATTGAGGCGTCGGCCGTGGCGCGGTGGATCTTGACGCACCTTGCCCTGCCTGCCGACGTGCCGACGCCGGCGCCGGCCCGCGCCCCGCCGACCGGCGATCGCGAGTAACTGTTCGGCGCGTTTCCGCCCCCATGTCGTCCTTATCCGCGCGTGCCCAGGGCGGTCCCGCCGGAGGTGTCGTCAGGGGGCCGGCGCGTGGGCCATATCGGTCGTCGGCGTGCGCGGCATGGCCCCGGGCGCGCCAATGCGCGTGTGGCAAGGCGGACAATCCGTCCGGGGAGCGGGGGCCAGGGTCTGATAACGAGTGTTCTGTCACCCTCAGACCCTGCTAATGGCTATCGTCAATCGTCGTGCGGTAGGTGTCGACGCCGAACGGCCCAACCGAGTAAGGCGGGCCCTGCACCACGATCGGCTGCGGCGTGGACACGTCTTCGGCACGTAGATCGACGTGAAGAGCTTCACGCCGCCGTGCATCGGTTCCACGTGCTCGTAATTGGTGTAGGCGGCGCGGACCGGATTCGGTGCGTCGGCCGCGACTTGCCGGCGCCGCAACGACGCCTGCCACGGACGCGGTCACCAGAGCGAGGGACAGCCATCGAGAGGGCATGACGCGAAGTGCAATGCAGCGTGACAGTCGCGTGAATTCACCAGGTGTCGCAGCATCGAGACGCCGCCGACACGCATCTGACACTCCGGCGAGAGCAAATGAGGTGGCTCTCGTCGCGGCGGCGCTGCTGTGGGCGCGGGGCCAGGCCATCGACGCCGTCATCGATGTATTCGTGCACGGGCGGGCGACAACGCGGCAGCTCCAGCGCCGTCCGCCTGCCGTCTAGGAGAGGTCTTCCCATGCGTCCCTATCTGTCCGCCGTGCTCTGGTTGTCCCTCGCCATCCTCTGCATCCCGCCCTCCCAGGCGCAGGGCCCCGCGGTGCCGCGAGTGATCCTGATCTCCATCGACGGCCTCATGCCGTCGAGCTATACCGACCCCGCGTTTGCGCCGTACACGCCGCACCTCCGGGCGCTCGCGCGCGAGGGGGTGTGGGCCGACGGCGTCGTGGGCGTGCTGCCCACGGTGACATATCCGTCGCACACGACGCTCATCACCGGCATGGAGCCGGCCCGCCATGGCATCTACGACAATCAGATTGTCGATCCGGAAGGCCGGTCGAACGGCGCCTGGTTCTGGTACGCCGCCGCCATCAAGGTGCCCACGCTGCCGATGGCCGCGCGCGCGCGGGGCCTGCGGGCAGGCGCCGTCACCTGGCCGGTCACGATCGGGATGGACCTCGACTACGTGGCGCCGGAGTACGCCGGATCGAAACACGAAGAGAGCGTCGCGATGCTGAAGGCGCTCTCGCAGCCGCGTGGCCTCATCGACGCGGCGGAGACGGCTCGCGGGAAGGCGTTCGGCTGGCCGCAGACCGACCGCGACCGCACGGACCTGAGCACGTTCATCCTGCGCACCTACGATCCCCACGTGTTCCTGCTGCACCTCATCGAGCTCGACGCCGCGCAGCACGGCTTCGGACCGGGATCGCCGGAGGCGCTGCAGACCATGGGCCGGATCGACGCGCTCGTGGGGGAGATTCAGGAGACGGTGCGCTTGGCGGGACACGCGGCTTCGACGACCGTCGCGGTAGTGTCCGACCATGGCTTCCTGCCGCTGGAGCGCCAGCTGCAGCCGAATGCGGCGTTCAAGCAGGCGGGTCTGCTCTCCGTGAACGAGCGCGGGGCCACGACGAGCTGGCGGGCCTACTTCCACTCGAGCGGCGGCTCGGGCTTCGTCTACGTGAAGGACCCGGCCGATCTGCCCCGCGTGGCCGCCCTGCTCGAGTCGCTGAAGCGCGATCCCGCCAACGGCATCCGCGAGATCTGGAACGCCCAGCAGCTCGCAGCCAAGGGCGCGCACCCCGACGCGGCCTTCGGGCTCGACGTGGTCGACGGCTTCTACACGGGCGCGGGACACGACGCGCTCGTGAAGGCCTCGGGGAACAAGGGCGGGCACGGATTCGCGCCAGACCGCCAGGCGCTGCGCTCGTCGCTCGTGATGGCCGGACCGTCGGTCCAGCGGAGGGGGAGCCTGGGGGTGGTGCGCATGACCCAGATCGCGCCGACCCTGGCCGCGATCCTCGGCGTCTCGCTGGCGCCGGATGCTGGCGCCGCGCTCGACGTGTCGAGCCCGCGCCCGACGGCGCGCTGAAATAGACAGGGCATCCGATGGTGTGGATGCTCTTTCCCCGCTCACTCACGTGAGCCGTGTCTTCACGTCCGGGCGACCCTGTGACGCGGGCGTCACATGGTCCGATCGTTGTCACGAGCCGCCCACGTCATCAGCGTCTCGACGCTCGTCCGCACGGCGCCACACCGCGCGGCTGTGCCAGCGGGGCGTGTGTGCCAAGCCCAAGAGGCCAAGGTCGGATAACGCCCATCCGTCGCCGCCACCCCGCGAATGTTTCCTGTCGTCTACGCGGTCGTAACCCACCTGTCACGCCAGCCCCGTACCGTACGGATCCGGCGGCGGGAAACCTCCCGCGGCCGCCGTAGTTCTCTGGTTCTCTCGACGGAGCTTGCCGTGACAACACCTCCCCTGTTCGTGCTCGGGTGCCCGAGGTCGGGCACCACCCTGCTGGCGGAGTTCCTCGCGCCGACCAGGTACGGCGCGCCCGTCGAGACGCACTTCATCACGAAGTACGCGTCGCTGCGGTCCGCCTACGGCGACCTCTCCGTGCGGGAGAATTTTGACCGCCTCGTGACCGACATCCTGGCCGAGCGGCCGGTGATGCAGTGGAAGCTGGAGGTCGACCGCGAGGCCTTCTGGCGCGGCTCTGGGGGCGCGTCGTATGCTGAAATCGTCGACGCCATCTGCCGGCTGCGCTCGGCGCGCTTCGGCAAGGCGGCTTGGGGCGACAAGACGCCGCACTTCATCCTCGAGCTGCCGCTGCTGCTGTCGCTCTTCCCGGACGCGAAGTTCGTCGTCATCGTCCGCGATGGCCGCGACGTGGCGCTGTCGCTGCTCGAGAAGTCCTGGGGGCCCGGAAACCTGTACGCCTGCGCCGAGTACTGGAAGAGGTGCCACGCCGAAACGCCGGAGCTGGCGCAGCTGCGGACGCGCGGGCAGCTCTGCGACGTGCGCTACGAGGCGCTGCTCGACGACCCCCGCGCCGTCGTCAGGCGCGTCTACGACTTCCTGGAGGAGCCATGGCCCGGCGCGGCCCTGCAGCCGCTGCTCGACTCGGTGCGGCCCGGCAACCGTAACAAGTGGGCGGCGAAGATGACCCCGGCCGAGGTCCGCCTCGTCGAGGAGACGGCCGGGGCGACGCTCACCCGGTTCGGGTATGCGTGCAGTTACGAAGAGCGCGTGAACGCGCTGCGCGCCCTGCCGTACCGCGTGCATGCGCGCCTGCACGCGCTGGGACATCTCGTGCGGATCAACACCATCGATGCCGTCCGCATCCGCTACTTCGGGATGGAGCCATTCGCCGACTGACTGACCGCCGTTTCCTTCCCACGTACGAATTCGGCCGTGGTCATGGGCGAGACACAGTGCCGCGAGACCATCCGGCTCGAACCTTGGGACACCGGAGACCACGATGTCGCGACGCGTGCTCGACTTCATCACCTGGACGCGTCCCTGGCGCCAGCGATACGGACAGGGCGGCGGCCTCCGCGTGGCGCTGGCGCTGCGCCGGGCGTTCTGGGCGGCGCCGGCCGGTTCCACGGTCGCCGTACACGTGCCAACCTTCGCGCATCCGGTTCGACTCCGTGCGCGCACGTCCGATGCCAAGGTCTTCGCGCAGGTGTTCGGCGACCAGCAGGCACGGTTTCCGGTATCGGGACAGCCGGCCGTGATCGTGGATGCCGGCGCGAATATCGGCCTCACCGCCGTGGTCCTGGCGAATCTCTTCCCATCGGCGAAAGTCCTGGCGCTCGAGATCGATCTGCGCAACTACGAGCTGCTGTGTGAGAACTGCCGCGGCTATCTCAATATTCAGCCGGCGCACCTCGGGCTCTGGTCGAAGACGTCGAGCCTCAAGATCTCGAACCCCGGCGACGAAGCCTGGTCGTTTCAACCGGTCGAGGCCTCCGACGCGGATGGAGCCGCCAGCTGCATCCAGGCTGTCGGCGTGCGCGATCTGCTCCGCATGTTTGCCTTCCCCCAGATCGACATCCTGAAGATAGACATCGAAGGCGGCGAGTACGAGGTCTTTCGCGACGGCGTCGACGAGTGGATCGACCGTATTGGCGTGATCCTGGTCGAGGCTCACGATCGGTTGCGCCCGGGGTGCGCGGACGTCATCCGCCGGGCTCTGGCCGGCCATCCGTTCGAAGAATCGACGTGGTCCGAGTATCACGTATTCCGCCGCGTGCCGGCGTTCTAGACCATCTCATAAACATGGGGCCGGCATTCGACCGGCGATGCATCCCGCCTCCATCCCAACGCGCACAGGCCCGCCCGGCGGCGCCCGGCGGTCGCTACACCTAGCCAACCTGGCGCTTCGCCGCGCTCGGTGCTGCGCTCCCATTTAAGAAGTGGGTCTTGGGTCCCGCCATTCCGTGGCGCGGCGCGTCGGCTCGAGACGCGTTCCGGCCCGCCAGGCGCTGCAGCGCGGCTTTGAATCAGCCGACGACAAAGAGCGCAGGCCACCGAGCAGACAGGATGGCCCGCCTGGGGAGCTTGCCCCACGCGTGTAGCATGGCCCTGGCCCGGGCCGCCGGGGGCAGCTCCCGTAGCCGCCCGCCGATGCGCTCGAGCAGGTTGTCGTCAATGGCCTCGCGCGCCGCGCCGCTGGGCCGGCGGCGGGCGATGAAGGCCTGACGGAGCTCGGCCAGGGCGTCGATGGCCAGGATGACGTCGGCCTCGGACGCCACTCGCGCGTCGAGGAGGAGCCGCACGACCGATGGCGGGACTGGATGCCCGAGAGTCCGCTCCAAGTTGCGACTGGCGACGCGAGCCCGGCTCTCCCCCTGTCCGTCCCAGGACGTCAGGCTGACCGCAGCGCCATGCATCCGGTAGAGCTCGAGAACCTCCGGTAGATTGCGCACTTCGCCGGCCTGGGTCATCCGCGACCACAGGTCGCAGTCCTCTCCGTGCGGGTAGTCGAGCAAATAGCCGCCGAGCGCGCGCGCGGTGTCGGCGCGATACATCACCGACGAGTGTCCGGCGGCGCTGTCGAAGTGCAGCGCCCATTCGACGGCCAGGGGCTCGACCGGATACCGCTGCGCGGCATGGCCCCGGGCGCGCCAATGCGCGTGTGGCAAGGCGGACAATCCGTCCAGGGAGCGGGGGCCAGGGTCTGATATCGAGTGTTCAGTCACCCTCAGACCCTGCTAATGTTTCCTATCGTCCCCAGCGCGAATGGCTCATCGCGCGATGCGCGGAATGGGCCCGCGCCGCTGGCGCGGCCAATCCAGAGCGCACAGGCGGCGCGTTGCTGGTGCTGTTTGACGGCCCCGTGGCGGCGTCCGAACAGGACGGGCTTGAACGGGCGCGCGACGCGCGTTGGACCGCCGAGCGAGTGCTCAGAAGCACACCCTGACACCGTGCGGCCGGGCCCCGCGCCCACAGCTCCGCGTGCGATCGGTATACTCCCGGCATGACACTGCCTGACACGTGGATTCGTGTGTGCGCGGCTGCGCTCCTTGGTTCGACGACGCTCGTGGCACAGCGCGGAGCGCCCGCGGGCGAGTGGCGCACCTACGGTGGCGATCTCGGCCACACCCGTTACGCCCCGCTCGATCAGATCACCGCCGCGAACTTCGGCGAGCTCGAAGTGGCGTGGCGGTTCAAGACCGACAATCTCGGGCCGCGGCCGGAGTTCAACCTCCAGTCGACGCCGCTCATGGTGAAAGGCCGCCTCTACTCGACGGCCGGATCACGCCGTGCCGTCGTGGCCCTCGATGCCGCCACCGGCGAGCAGAAGTGGTCGTACTCGCTCGACGAAGGCCCGCGCGGCGCCGCGGCGCCACGGCTGCTTTCGGGCCGGGGGCTGTCGTACTGGACCGACGGCACCGAAGAGCGAATCCTTTATGTGACCCCAGGCTATCGCCTCATCGCCCTCGATGCCGCCACAGGACGGCCGATTCCCGGGTTCGGCGACCAGGGCATCGTCGATCTGAAGAAGAACTTCGATCAGGATCTCGATCTGGTCAACGCCGCCGTGGGCCTGCACTCGACGCCGATGGTCGCCAAGAACGTGGTCATCGTCGGCGCCGCCTTCGAGACCGGCGCCAATCCCAAGAGCAAGATCAACGTGAAGGGCTACGTGCGCGGTTTCGATGTGCGCACCGGCAAGCGCCTCTGGATCTTCCGTACCATTCCGAGTCCCGGCGAGTTCGGTAACAACACATGGAAGCAGGACTCGTGGGCTTACACGGGCAACACGGGCGTATGGGCGCAAATCTCGGTGGACGAAGAACTCGGGCTCGCTTACCTGCCGGTCGAGATGCCAACCCACGACTACTACGGCGGCAAGCGCCCGGGCGACAACCTGTTCAGCGAAAGCCTGGTTGCGGTGGACTTGCAGACCGGCGAGCGCAAGTGGCACTTCCAGCTCGTACATCACGGCATGTGGGACATGGACATCCCATGCGCGCCGATTCTGGCCGACGTCGTCATCGATGGCCGCCTGCGCAAGATCGTGGCGCAGCCGACCAAACAGGCGTTCCTGTACGTCTTCGACCGCATCACCGGCGAGCCGATCTGGCCCATCGTGGAGCGTCCCGTGCCCAAGGGCGACACGCCCGGGGAGTGGTACTCGCCCACGCAGCCCATGCCCAGCAAACCCCCGGCCTACGATCGTCAGGGCTTCTCGGTGGACGACCTGGTCGACTTCACGCCGTCGCTGCGGAAAGAAGCCGAGGCGGTCATCGCGCTGTACCGGATCGGGCCGATGTTCACGCCACCCTCGGTGAGCAATGCCGCGGGCCCGATTGCCACGATCACGCTCGGCGCGCAGGGCGCCGCCACGAACTGGCCCGGCGGTTCCTACGACCCGGAGACGCACACGCTCTACGTGGCCTCGGAAAGCTCGCCCCGGCCGCTCGGACTCGTGCCGCCGCCACCGGGCACCTCGGATCTGCCGTATCACCAGGGCACGGTGCTGACCGGCGCACGTCGATCAGGGGGCTCGGGGTCGGCGACCGCCGACGCGCCGGGTGCTGCCGCGCGCGGCGACCTCAGCGTGCAAGGACTGCCGCTCGTGAAGCCGCCGTACAGCCGCATCAGCGCGATCGATCTGGCCGCGGGCGAGATCCGCTGGCAGGTACCACACGGCGGCACGCCGGATCTCGTGAAGAATCATCCGGCCCTGAAGGGACTCGACATTCCGCCCACGGGCCGGCCCGGCAACAACGTGGGTACGCTCGTGACCAAGACGCTGCTGATCGCCGGTGAAGGCAACTACGGCCCGACCTCGACCGGTGCGCGTGGCGCAATGCTGCGCGCCTACGACAAAGCCACGGGCAAGGAAGTGGCCGCACGCCAGTTGCCAGCACCGCAGACCGGCTCGCCGATGACATACATGCTGAATGGCCGGCAGTACCTGGTGATCGCCGTGAGTGGGTCTGGTTACAGCGGCGAGCTCCTCGCGCTGCGGGTGCCGTTGCCGGCGTCGCGGTAGACGCGAGCGGCTACCGCGGCCGGCGCGGCTCGACAATCGGGAACGCTGCATCGAAGCGGTCGAGCAGGTCGAAGAGCAGCGTCGCAGCCGACAGCTCGCCCGTCAGCGTCGCGGCACCTTGCGACACGGCCTGGGCCAGCGTCTGGCGCCCGAGCACGACCTGGTTGAACGCCTCACGCGATAGCGTCACCGACGCCGCCGCATTGGCCGCGCGGCCGCCCGCCACATAAGTGAGGGCGCCGTTGCGCAAAGTGACAGCCACTTGTTCCGCTCGGCCGGTGAGCGACCAGTTCACCACCACCTCGCGCGACCACGCGCGCGGGCCATTCACATGGGTGCCGAGCACGTCGAACACGTCGGTGGCACGCATTGCCGCGATCATCTCCGGATCGAGCAGCGCCGGTCGCGCGGCCGGCGGCCCCTGCCGAAGCTCCTGCGCGCCGGTCAGGTAGGCGTTGCGCCAGGTGGCTGCTTCCGAGGCGTACCCCAGCTGCTCGAAGGCATCGGCCGCAAGCTGACGGGCCTCGGTGTTGGCCGGATCCGCGTAGACGACGTGACGCATCACCTCGGCCACCCAGCGATACTCGCCCTTCGCGTAGTCGGCACGCGCCTTGGCGAGCACGGCGGGTGCACCGCCGAAGTACTCGACGTACTTCTTCGCGGCCGCAGGCTCGGGCAGCGGATTCAGATTCGCCGGGTTGGCGTCATACCAGCCCAGGTACTTCTGATACACGGCCTTGGCGTTGTGGGCGAGGGTGCCGTAATAGCCGCGTGCAGCCCAGTCATTGGCGAGGCCGGGCGGCAGCACCAGCTCTTCCGCGATCTCGGCAGGGGTGTAGCCGTGGTTCATCAGCCGCACGCTCTGGTCGTGAATGTAGCGGTACAGATCGCGCTGGTTGGCAACGGCCCGCGCCACGCGGTCGCGCCCCCACGTGGGCCAGTGGTGCTGCGCGATGAGCACGTCGGTGTCAGGACCGAACCGCTCGAGCGCGGCCCCCAGATGTTTTGACCAGACGCTGGCGTCGCGCACCTCGGTGCCACGAAACGGCAGCAGGTTGTGCATGGTCTTGGTGGCGTTCTCGGCCAGATTCAGCACATGGTGCCGCGGCAAGAAGAGGTGCATCTCGGCGGGCGCCTCGGTAGCGGGCGTGAGCTGAAACACCACCGGAACACCGTCGATGGTGTGGGTCTCGAGCGGCTGCAGGATCGACATCGTGGGCGCCACGACAGACCGCCCCGGCGCGCCCACGCCATCGATCTTGCCAAGGCCCGCATCCACCGATCCGAGCGGACCACGGGGCAGAGACGGCCCGAACTGATACGTCGCGCGCCTGCCCATGGCATTGCCGGCCACGACGCTCTCGGCGATGACGGCGTCCATGAATCCTGCGGGCGCGATGACCGCCGTGCGTCCCGCGTTGATGTCGGCCTGATCCGCGACGCCGCGCGCGCCACCGTAGTGGTCGCTGTGGCTGTGCGTGTAGATGACGGCCACGACGGGCCGCTTCGAGCGATGCGAGAAGTACAGCTCGAGGGCCGCGCGGGCCGCACCCACCGAGCCGAGGGGGTCGACGACGATCAGGCCCGTGGCGCCCTCGATGAACGTGACGTTAGCAAGCGCCAACCCGCGCACCTGATAGACGCCGGGCACGACCTCGAACAGCCCGTGGATGGCATTCAGCCGCGCCAGTCGCCACAGACTCGGGTGCACCGAGTCCGGCGGCGCCTCGGCGCTCAAGAAGCCGTAGCCGCGCGTGTCCTGCGCCGCTGGCAGCGTCGCGATGAACCCGCGTCGCGCGTCGACGAAGTCCTGTTGGTCGGCAAACGGCAGATCGCGGAGTGCCGCGTCGTACCCTGCCCGCACGTCTGGCGCCGCCGCGTTCGGAGCCGTGGACTGAGCCAAAGCGGCGCCGGTCCCGCACCCCACGGCGATCACCACACTCGTCAGGATCGCCTGAGTCGTCAAGCTCCATTTGCGCATGCGCACCTCTGTGGCGCGCACAATAGCACGGGGACGGCCGTCGCTACTTGGTGGCGGGCGCACCCAGATACGGCATAAGCATCGTGTTCTTGGGATGGACGCGGAACAGATCGAACTCCATGTAGTAGCTCTCTGGGTCGTAGCCGACAAAGGCGCGGTAGCGCCCGGCCTCGTCATCCGATACCGCGGTGCCGCGCAGCGGGAAGAGTCCTCGGTCCTTCGCGGCCGTGAACCACCCGTCGATGTCATCGATGAGGAACGACACGTTGACGGCCTTCTTCTCGGTCGACTTGTTCATGCCTCGGCGTTCGTCCACGAGACCGACGTGCCCCGTCTTCGATCCCTCGTAGATCTTGGCCCAGCCCTGATCAACTATCTGTCGCAGCCCGAGCACTTCCTCGTAGAAGGTCTGCATCGGCGGCATGTCCTTGTAATACAGCCAGGTGATCGTGGCCTTGAAGCCCAGACCTTCGGGCAACGAGCTCTTGGGCGACCGCACGGTACGGTTGGCATTCAGCAGCGGCACGAACCGTTCGTTCTCGGGGTGCTGGTTGAAGCGCTCGAACTCGAGCAGGTACCCTTCGGGATCCTTCACGACGAAGCCGTCGTGCGCGCTGCCCGGGCGCGCGGCAAACGGGCGCCCCGACTCGATGCCTTTGCTGGCCAGGTAGATGTGCCACCCCTCGAGCTGGTCGGTCAGCAGCGCCAAGGCCACCGACTTCGGCTCATCAGCCGTGTGCATGCCCTTGGCGGCGTCCACGAGGATCAGGTACGACTCCTCCGCCACGCGGAAGATGCGCGCCATGTCGTAGTCAGCCACGAGCTCCAGACCCAAGGTGTCGCGATAGAACGCCGTGGCCCGGTCGAGGTCGCGGTAGTACAGGAACAGGTTGCTGGCGCGCACGCCGAAGTCGCGCATGGTACGGAAGTCCGTGTTCTGAGCGAGGAGCTGATTGATGCGCCACGTGGGATAGCTGAGCAGCCGGCCGAAGCGGCGGGCAATGGCCTCGCGCGCTTTGCCGGTGTACTGGCCGGCTTTGTCGAGGGCCTGCGCCTCGGCCTTGAGCGCTTGATAGTCGTCGAGCGTGTGGCCCTGGTAGATGAGCAGGACGTCCTTGCCCTTCGCGACGTCGGCCGGGAAGAGGTCGGTCACAAGCAGGCTGCTCTCCCGGTAGAGCTTCACCTGGTTTCGGGCCGCGACCTTCTCGGCCTCGGGCAGCATCTGGTCCATCTCGGCTGGCGCCAGCACCTCGCTCATGGCAAGCGTCTTCACGCCGGAGTTGACCAGCTCGCCCAAGCCGCCAATGGTACCGAGTTCATAGGCGTGCGCCGGAGCGGATGGCGGGCTGCCGGCACAGCCGGCGCAGACGGCGGCGACCAAGGCGAACAACATGCACTGGGCGATGCGGTGACTCGACATGAATGACGTCCTCTTGGAAGTATCGGAATGATGATGCGGCCTGATGCGCTTGCTCGTCCGGGATTCTCGGTCGTGACGGCTAGGTGCCGCAGAACGTGCGGTACGGGTGGCCACCAGGCGGTGGAGGGCTGCTGAACTCCGGGCGGGAGCGCGTGTGGTCGTAGGGGTTGGCTAGCGCGGCCATGAGCCGTTCCACCGGGCCGAGGTCGCCCTCGTCGGTGGCGGCCGCGAGCGCCTCCTCCACCTTGTGGTTGCGGGGCACGACCGCCGGGCTGCTCCGCTGCATCCGGGCCACCGCCTCGGCGGCCGACTGCGGCTGCCCGGCCCGGCGTGCCTGCCACTGCAGGAACCAGGCGCGGAAAACGTCGTCGGCTTGGGCCAGTTCGTCGGCGGCACCGGCCGTGCAAAGCATGCGAAAGGTGTTGGTGAAGTCCGCCCGCGTGCTCTGCATCCACGTCAGCAGCGTTGCGACAAGCGCCGCGTCGTTGGGTTCAGCGGTGAACAGCCCGAGCTTGGCCCGCATCCCGGTCAACCAGTGATGCTGGAAGCGGGCGTCGAAGCTGGCAATTGATACGGTGGCCACCTCGATGCCACGCGCCTGATCGACGTCAAAGAGCGGCAGCATGGCTTCGGCCAGCCGCGCCAGATTCCACTGCGCGATGGCGGGCTGATTGACGTAGGCGTAGCGCCCTTGAGAATCGATGGAACTGAAGACGGTGGCCGGATCGTAGGTGTCCATGAACGCGCATGGACCGTAATCCAGCGTCTCGCCGGAGAGCGCCATGTTGTCGGTGTTCATCACGCCGTGGATGAATCCCACGAGCTGCCACTGCGCGATCAACGCGGCCTGGTGTTCGGCGACCGCGTCAAAGAGCGCCAGGTAGGGCCGGTCGACGCCGGCGACCTCCGGATAGTGTCGGCACACGGTGTAGTCGGCAAGTGCGCTCAGGGCCGCCGGGTCGCGGTGCGCGGCGGCCCACTCGAACGTGCCGACCCGCAGATGACTGGCGGCCACGCGCGTGAGTACCGCGCCCGGCAAGGGCCGTTCGCGATACACCGGCTCGCCGTTCGACACCACGGCCAGGCTACGCGACGTCGGAATGCCCAGCGCGTGCATCGCTTCGCTGACGACCAGCTCACGCAGCATCGGCCCCAGGGCCGCCCGCCCGTCCCCGCGGCGCGAGTACGGAGTGGGGCCGGCGCCCTTCAGCTGCACGTCGACGCGATGGCCGTCCGGGGTGATTTGCTCCCCCAGCAGAATCGCCCGTCCATCGCCGAGCGGAGTGAAATGGCCAAACTGGTGACCGGCGTAGGCCTGGGCCAGGGGGCGAGCGCCCTCAGGCAGCACGTTGCCACCGAAGATGGCGGCGCCGGCCGGCGAGTCGAGCACCTGGACGTCAAGACCGAGCGCCCCTGCCAGGTCCGCGTTGAAGATCACGAACTTTGGATCGCGCACCGGCGTCGGTGCCACGCGCGCATGGAACAGCTCGGGCAGCGCCGCGTAGGTGTGTTCGAGACGCCAGCCGCTCACGACACCGTGACGTCTTCGACGACCGCGTGCACGAACAGATCGTCAAACGGCACCACGTCCAGCGCCAGCTTGTTGGTGGCCTGCAGCACCACCGGCGGCGCCACGCTGGCGGCGAAGGCCTGAGCCCAGCGGCGCGCGCACACGCACCAGCGATCACCAGGCCTGAGGCCAGGGAACCCGGACGCGGGCATGGGCACGGAGAGGTCGTTCCCCTGAGCGCGGGAGTAATCGAGAAACTCCTGCGTCATCACGGCGCACACCGTGTGCTGTCCGGCGTCGGCGGCGCCAGTACGGCAGAAGCCGTCGCGATAGAAGCCGGTTATCGGGGCGCCGCAACAGGTCTGCAGTGCCTGGCCGAGCACGTTGGTAGACATCGGGAACATGATCGCATGGGAACGGCCGGCGGCACAGATCGGTGCGTCACGCCCTGGGGCACCCACGCCCGGTGGGACCGGGCTAGAATTCCGCGCATGACACACCAGCGACTACTCGTGCTCCTCCTGATTGCCGGCCTGGGCGCCGGGTCGATGGCACTCGGGCGCGACGACACGGCGGGCGCGCGACAGGACGCGCCGGCCAGCGCGCGGCCGCCCGGCACGACCTACACGGGCCGGGCGTTCACCTTCAACCGGATTCAGGACGGCATTTATCACGCGGTCGGCACCGGCAACCTGGTCGTCATGTCGAATGCGACTATCATCGAAGGCGACACCGACGTGCTGGTGGTCGACTCGCAGGTGTCGCCAAGCGGCGCGTGGGCGCTGCGGGAAGAGCTGAAAGCGGTAACCACCAAGCCCATTCGCTGGGTGGTGAATTCCCACTATCACTTCGACCATTCTCACGGGAATCAGGTCTATGGCCCGGACGTCGAGATCATCGGCCACGAGTTTGCTAGGCAGCAGATCCTGGCCGGCAAGTCGATGGACTCCCCGGCCCGCGAGTTCTACGTTGGCGGCATTCCGGCCGCGATCGCCGGACTCGAGCAGCGCCTGGCGGCAGCGACCGACGACGCCGCGCGCGCGATCCTGCAACGTCAACTGACGCTGCAGCGCGCATTTCTCGAGGGCACCAACGCCGTTCGGCCCACGCCGCCGACGATCACCCTGACGCAGACGATGACGCTGCATCGCGGCTCGCGCGAGATTCGCCTGCTGTTTCTCGGCCGTGGCCACACCGCCGGCGATCTCGTCGTGTACCTGCCCAAGGAACGAATCATCGCCACCGGCGATCTGCTCGTCGAAGGCACGTCGTACCTGGGCGACGCCTTCGTCACCGAATGGATCGACACGATCGAGACGCTCAAGCAGCTCGACTTCGACACGGTACTGCCCGGCCACGGCGCGGCGTTTACGGGCAAGACCAAGCTCGACCACTGGCAGGCCTATCTGCGCGACTTCTGGGCGCAGGCGCAGACGTTCCATAAGGCCGGCACACCATGGGAGACCGCGGCGCGTGCGGTGGATCTGCGCGGCAACGCCGGCCACTATCCGTCGATTCGCAGCGTCGGCATCGTGCCGAACCACGGCATGCGGCGGGCCTACGAGCTGCTCGACGGCAAGGCGCGCTAGCGCGAGGTAGAATTGCCGTCACGGCCACTGTCCCATGGACCCCGAACAATGGGAGCGCGTCAAGACGGTCTTTGAGGCCACGCTCGATCTCGTCTCTGCGGATCGCGCGGCGTTTCTCGACCAGGCGTGCGGCGGCGACGAGGCCGTGCGTGCCGAAGTCGAGTCGCTGCTTGCGTCCCAAGACGAATCCGGCCAGTTCCTGGCACGCCGGGCACTCGACGATGCCCCGCTGCAGCACCCCGCCCGAAGGGCCGCGGCGGCCGGGCGGCTGTTTGGCCAGTACCGGATCGTGCGCGAGATCGGCCATGGCGGCATGGGCGCGGTGTTTCTGGCCGAGCGCGCCGACGGCGCGTTCGATCACCAGGTCGCCATCAAGATCATCCGGCACACGCTCGCCGACGCCGGACTCGACCGGCGGTTTCGGCGCGAACGTCAGATTCTGGCCTCGCTGACTCACCCCGGCATTGCCCGGTTGCTCGACGGCGGGATGACCCCGGACGGCGAGCCGTACTTCGTGATGGAGTACATCGAGGGCGAGGCCCTCCCGATCTACTTGTCCCGCATGCAGCTCGACGTAGCCCGGCGCCTTGCGCTCTTCCAGCAGGTGTGCGCCGCGGTGTCCTACGCCCATCGAACGCTGGTCGTGCACGGCGACCTCAAGCCCTCGAACATTCTCGTCACCGGAGACGAACGGGCCAAGCTGATCGACTTCGGCCTGGCTCGGGTGCTCGACCTCGAGGGGGCGGGACCGGACACGCCGGCGCATACCGTCACGGCCATGCGCGCGTTCACACCGGGCTATGCGTCGCCGGAGCAAGCGCGCGGCGACCGTATCACCACCTCGAGCGACGTGTATTCGCTGGGCGTGATTCTCTACGAGCTGCTCTCGGGTGAGCGACCGTATCGTTTCGACGGCAGCAGCATCGACGAGATCGTGCAGACGCTCAACTCGACGCCACCGCTGCGTCCTAGTCTCGTGGTCACTCGGCGGCGCAGCCCCGCCGGCAGCGACGCGGGTGCCTCCGATGGCGGTGCGGCGCCGGCATGGTTTCCGAGCGCCGATCTGTCTGGTGACCTCGACAACATCGTGCTCATGGCGCTGCGGCGGGAGCCCGAGCAGCGCTACGCTTCGGTGGACGCGTTCGCCGCCGATGTGCAGCGGCATCAAGACCGGCGTCCCGTACACGCCCGGGCGCCGACCTGGTCGTACCGCACCTCGCGCTTCATCGGGCGTAACCGGATCGCGGTGGCCGCCAGCGTGCTGGTGGCGGTGTCGATGCTTGGCAGTCTGGCGACCTCGCTCTGGCAGGCCGACCTCGCGCGCGACGAGCGCAACCGGGGCGAACCGGCGCTTCGACGACGTGCGGCAGTTGTCCAAGTCGCTCTTGTTCGAGCTGAGCCCGCTCATCGAGCGCGTGCAGGGCGCCACCGAGGCCCGCGACGTGCTGCTGCGACGGGCCATGGATTACCTCGACAGCCTGGCACGGGAGTCGGCCGACGACGTCGACCTGCAGACCGAGCTGGCGGCGGGTTACGAAAAAGTTGGCGATCTGCAGGGCAACCCGAGCAACCCCAACCTGGTGGAGCTCGAACGCGCGATCGAGAGCTACGCGAAGGCGCGGACGATCCGGGAACGCGTGCTGGCGCTG
Organism: Acidobacteriota bacterium; assembly: GCA_031376505.1. Lineage (GTDB taxonomy): Bacteria > Acidobacteriota > Vicinamibacteria > Vicinamibacterales > UBA2999 > CADEFD01. The sequence continues at coordinate 27,117 of JANMDX010000087.1, read as the reverse complement.
CGTCCAGAGGACCTGACGGCGCGCCGGTCAATGGCGAACAACCTGCGCGTCTCTGGCAACATCCACGCGCAGGCCAACGATTACGACCGCGCCGGCGCGAACCTGGCCGAGGCGTTGCGTCTCTACGAGGCCCTGCGGTCGGCGCAACCCGACGACCACGCGGTCACGCTCGCCGTGGCTCAATGCCATCACGACCTCGGGCGCAACCTCTCAGCCAGCAAGCGGTACGCGGGGGCCCTGCCGTACTTCCGCACGGCGATTGCCATGGCCGGAGCGATGTGGGCCTCGGCGCCGACCGACCTCGACGTGGCCCGCCTCATCGGCGACTCGCATGCGCAGCTTGGTCTCGCGCTGTCGTGGGAGGGCCAGCAGCGGGAGGCCGAGGCCGAGATGGGGCGGGCCGCCGCCACCTACGATCCGTTGCTCGAGACGTATCCCAATGACGTGAACCTGCGCAACGGACTGTGGTCGGCCTACTGGCTGACCAGCAGCGTCTACGAAGAACAGAACGACACGATGTCGGATGCCTTTGCGGCCAAGGCCCTCGCGGTGGCGCAGTCGATCTCGGCACGCGACCCGGCCAACGTACGCGCGCGCCATCAGGTGGCGCGGTCGTTCTCGCGTCTGGGGCAGACGGCAACCAATGTCGGGCGACCCGGCGACGCCGTGGGCCACCTGGAGCAGTCGTGCCGCCTGTTGCGCGAGATCACCGCCGTCGAATCCAAGAACGGCCGATTGCGTTCGGAGCTCGCGCTGGCAGTGACGAGGCTGGCCGAGGCCACGTGGAAGCAAGGTCGCGGTGAGGCGGCGCTTGGTCAACTTGACGAGGCGGTCTCGGTCTACGGGCAGCTGCGTCGTGCGTTTCCCGACGACCGGCGATCGGCCCGCAACCTGGCGCTCACCCATCAGCTCGCCGGGGAGATTCACGACGCAATGGCCGCCTCAGGCGGCCACCGAGCCTCGACACGCCGCGCCGCGCGCGACAGCTACCAGGCGGCACTCGCCATTCTCATGTCGCTGCGCGACCAGCAGGCCCTTGCCGAATTCGACCTGAAGTTTCTCGCGAAGATGCAGGACGCGGTCGCGCGCCATCCATGCCACCCGCGGCCCCGACGGCCAGCGCCGACCCCGCCACCTACTGGCGCGGAGCGACCATGATGGCCTTCAGGGCGTCGGTCTCGCCAGAGAGCGGCGTCGATCCTGCTGGGTACTTGTTCATCTGCAGGAAGTAGGCGATGAGTGACGCGACATCCTCAGCCGTCAGGCTGCCGGGATTGTCTTGCGGCATCTCCGCCATGGCGCGGTTCAGCTCGTTGAGCGGCCGGCCCACGTAGGCGCGGGTAAACTCCGCACCGGCAAACTTCGCAGGCTGATGGCACGTATCGCAGGCCTGCGCGTAGAGCGCCTGGCCCTTGGTGGCTTGTGCCGCCGTGTAGACGCCATCGTTAGCCGACGGGTTCTGCGCCCCCGCAGCCAGGACCCCGCCCCAGGACGCCCCTGCCAGTGCCCCAACCAGAACGATCGCTGCGCGTGCCATGAGTCCATCCTAACAAAGTCGAGCTGGCGCTACGCGCGGTCCCCAGGCTCGTTCTTCAGGCGGGTTCCAGGCCTAGTCTACATAGGAGGATCCCACGCCGACCGGTCCCGTGGGATAGTCAGTGCCTCTATTTTCTAAGGAGGTCTGCATGAGCGAAACAACACCTCGTCGCGGTTTCCTCGGACGATTGATTGCCGCCGCGGCGGCCCTTGGACTACCCCTCGCTGAGGGCCGCGCGGCCGGGGCCGTACAACCGGCCGGACCCGATGACTGGATGAACGAAGTCAAGGGCGCCAACCGGTGCCTGTTCGACTTTCCGAAGCACTTGAACGGAATCGGGCTGGCGCACATCTTCAACTATCTCGCCACATATACGGCGGCGTACAAGACGGGTGCAGGACAAGTGGGCGCGGTCGGCACGTTCTACGGCATGGGCCCCGGGTCCAGCATTGCCATGGGCTTCAACGACGCGACGTGGGCGAAATACGGACTGGGTGAGTATCACGGCCTCAAAGACGCAAGCGGAACATCGTACGCGCGCAACGTCTTCAATCGTCCGACCAAAGCCGACGGCCACCTCGCGGCGGCCGCGATGCAGATTCCCAACATCGCGATGCTTGGGGACGTGATGGCCGGGTTGGGTATCGAGAATCTCCAGAAGATGGGCACGAAGTTCATCATGTGTAACAACGCCCTGGAGGGGTGGTGCTTCGAGCTCGAAGCAAGAGGTAAGGGCACAGCCGCCGACATCGGCAAAGACCTGCGCGCGAATCTGCTGCCGGGCGTGACGATCGTGCCAGCCATGGTCATCGCCATCGACAAGGTCCAGTCGGCCGGCATGAGCTACAACCGTCAATAGCGCGCGTCGTCGCCAGACCCCGCTCATCCTTGCCCTCGCGCACAGGCCCCTGACCAGGCCTTGGCGCGGGGGACGAGGGATTCCGCTCCGCCTACGCCAGGCGCTTGCTCGACCGCAGAGTCGCCAGGGTGATGAGCACCAGCCCGCACGCCAGCAAGGCGGCCATCTGGGGCCACAGCACGTCCACGCCCACCCCCTTCAGAAAGATCCCGCGCACGATCACCAGAAAGTAGCGCAGCGGGATCGCGTAGGTCACGTACTGAATCCACTCCGGCATGTTCTCAATCGGGAACGTGAACCCCGACAGGTAGATCATCGGCGTCAGGAAGAAGAACGTGGCCGTCATCGACGCCTGCTGTTGGGTCTGCGAGATGGTCGAGATGAAGAGGCCCAGGCCGAGTGTGCTCAGCAGGTACATCAGGCTGCAGCCAAGGAGCAAGACGAAGCTGCCACGAAAGGGGACTTCGAACCAGAACACCGCTACGAGCGTGACGAGCAGGACGTCGAACATGCCGATGAGCGCATACGGCAAGAGCTTTCCGACGATCAGCTCCCAGCGCGCCAGGGGCGTGACGTTCAACTGCTCGAGCGTGCCCACCTCGCGCTCGCGCACGATGGCCATGGCGCTCAGGTTGGTGGTCACAACCAGCAGCAGCAGCGCGATGATGCCCGGCACCATGAACTCGCGGCTCTCGAGGCGCGGGTTGAACCACACGCGCATGTCGACGTCGATGGGCGCAGCCCGCACGCCGCCGGGCGCGAGCGCGGCCGAACGCTCCGCCGAGTACGCAGCCACCACGCCCCGGGCGTAACCGAGCGCCACGCCGGTCGAATTCGAGTCGGTGCCGTCGGCGATTACCTGCACCTTGGTGGGGCGTCCCGACGCGACGCTCGTGCCCATTCCGGCGGGAATCGTAAGGGCCATCCAGGCCGTGCCGTGCTCCAGGTGACGCTCCACATCGCCGGTGCCGCTCACGACATCCACGATGTAGAAATTGGCGGAGGCATCGAAGCGGTCGATCAGGCGCCGGCTCTCCGTTGAACGGTCGCCGTCGACCACCAGCAGCGGAATGTCCTTCACGTCGGTGGTCGCGGCGTAGCCCAGCACGAAGAGCTGAATGATGGGCGCCATGATCACGATGCCGAACAGGCGCGGGTCCTGGCGCAGTTCGATTAATTCCTTGCGCAGGAGATGACCGACGCGCTTGAAGCCTGCCGTCATGCGGTTACCGCCATTCGCGCCTCAACCGAAGCGCCGACAACCCCAGCATCACCGTGGCGAAGGCCACGAGCGCCGCCAGGTTCTGCCACACCACGTCGAAGCCGGCGCCCTTCAGTACGACCGCGCGTAGGGCCGCGACGAAGTAACGTGCCGGCACGATCCGCGTAATGGCTTGCACCACTTCCGGCATGCTGGTGATGGGAAAAATGAAGCCTGACAACATGAACGTCGGCAGGAACGACGACAGCAACGCCAGCTGGAACGCCACCTGCTGCGTGCTGGCCACCGTGCTGATGAGCAGGCCTTGGCCTTGCGCGCCGATCAGAAACACGCCAATCGACAGGCACAGCAGCCACCAGTGACCGCGCTGCGGCAGGTCAAAGAGCGCCATCGAGACCAGGATGATGAGTACGGCCGACACGAATGCAATCACGGAGTAGGGCACGGTCTTGCCAAGCACGAACGCCAGCGGGCTGACCGGGGCCATGCGAATCTGCTCCATCGTGCCGCGTTCCTTCTCGCGCACCACCGCCAGCGCCGTCGAGATCACGGCGGTGATCATCGAGATGTAGGCAATCAGGCCGGGCACCAGAAACAAGGTGCTGCGCAGTTGCGGGTTGTACCAGACGCGCGGCTCGAATCCCACGAGGGCCGTCGGTGTGCCGCCAGGCGCGCCCGCCAGGCGCGCCACCAGTTGGGCGCCGGCCTCGGCCGCAATCGCCCCGGCATAGCCCACGACTGCGGAAGCCGTATTGGCGTTGTCGCCGTTCACAATCACCTGGATGCGCACGGGCGTACGCCTGGCGAGATCGCGGCTGTAGTTGGGAGGAATCACCAGCGCGGCGCGCGCGTCGTTGGTGTCGATCATGCGCTCGAGTTCCGCGCCGCTGTGCACGGCACCTGCATAGGCGAAGTAGCCGGAGTTCGTAAAAGCCGAGATCAGTTCGCGGCTGGCGGCCGTGCCGTCGCGGTCGTCGACCGCCAGCTTGATGTTGCGGATGTCGAAGTTGAGCGCGTAGCCGTAGAGCAGCAGGAACAGCGCCGGCACGAACACCAGGATCAGCAGCGTGCGCCGATCGCGCATGATCTGCCGCAGCTCCTTCCGCACCATGGCGCGCGTGGTGACCATCATGCCGCCCGCCCCCCGCCTGCCGCCTGCTCGCGCTCCCTTTGCTCCACCACATCGAGAAACACGTCTTCGAGCGACGGCGTCACATGAGCCACGGCGGTCACGGGGATCCCTTGCGCCTCGAGCGCCGTCCGCACCTCGTCGGGTGTGACCCCGGCATGCCGCAGCACGGCGTGCACGCTCGTGCCGAAGATGCTGGTCTTCTCTACGTCGGGCAGCCGTTCCAGTGCAGCCATCGCGTCCACGGGCCGGATCGACTGGATCTCGAGAATCGGCCGCGTGGCAAACACCCGCTTCAGCTCGTGGGCGGCGCCGAGCGCCACCATCTGGCCGCGATGGATGATCGCGAGGCGATTGCAGTGCTCCGCTTCGTCGAGGTAGTGGGTCGTCACGAGCACCGTGACGCCGCTGCTGGCCAGATTGCCGATGAGATCCCAGAACTGACGGCGGCTCACTGGGTCGACGCCGCCCGTGGGCTCGTCAAGAAACACGATCGGCGGCTGGTGCAGTACCGCACAGCCCAGGGCGAGGCGCTGGCGCCAACCCCCCGACAGCGACTTCGTGACGGTCTTCTCGCGCCCGCGCAGGCCCGCCATGTCGAGCACGAACTCGCGCCGCTCATCGAAGCGGGTGCCCGACAGTCCGTACACGCCGCCGAAGAAGCGGATGTTCTGGTCGACCGTGAGCGCTTCGTACAGCGAAAATTTCTGCGACATGTAGCCGATATGGCGCTTGACGCCCTCGGGGTCCTGGCCGACATCGAGGTCGCCGACCAGCGCCGTGCCGCTGGTTGGTTGCAGCAGGCCGCACAGCATGCGGATCGTGGTGCTCTTGCCGGCGCCGTTGGCGCCGAGGAAGCCGAACACCTCGCCCCGGCCCACCTGGAACGACACGTCGTTCACGGCCACGAAGCTACCAAAGCGGCGCGTCAGATGCCGCACGTCGATGGCGGGCGCGTCTGGGGTCATCGTCCCAGGATCCTGGCCAGACGCGCTTCACTCAGACGGACGTCGGCGAGCACGCGCGTGCGGTCGAGCTCGGCCTGCAGGACCGCGACTTGCGCGTCGAGCACGTCGAGCGTAGTGGCCACGCCGGCATCGAAACGATCGGTCACGACGCGTCGGGTCTCGTCGGCGGCAACCACCGCCAGACGCGCCGGCACGAGGGCGGCACGGCTGAAGGCCAGCTCCAGGGTCTGCTTCCGCACGTCGGCGCGAATCTGGGTTTCGGTCTCGGCCCTGCGTTCGCGTAGCGCGGTTGCGGAGGCTTGCGCCTCAGTGCGCTCAGCGACGGCGCGGCCGGAATCCCAGAACTGCCAGCTCATGTTGAACGACAGATCAAAGGAGTCCTGCCAGGCATCCTTGCGCGGAAAGACGCGCGGGTTGGGGTTCGCCCAGTCGTAACCCGACGCCAAGGCTACCGTGGGCTTGCGCGTGGCGGCAATCGCAGCCATGCGTTCGGTGACCGAATCCACCCGGAGCGACAGCGCCGCCAGCTCCGGACGCTGGCCGAGCGCTTCGACCACGAGAGCGCTCGTGTCGCTGGCCTCGACCGCGGGGCTCTCGAGGCGATCCGCGGGTTCGATCGACGCGACCTCCGCGAGGCCGATCAGCCGGCTCAGATCGACACTCACCGACTGCACGCGGCCCCTTGACTCGATGAGCAGCAGTTCCTGACGCGCGCGCTGCGCCTCGCTGCGCGAGACGTCGTTTGGCGGAAGGAATCCCGCTTCGACGCGCGTGCGCACATCCCCCAGCGCGCGATCGGCCGACGCGAGGGCGGCCTCGAGCACCCGCACGGTCTCTTCCGCGGTCACGAGCGCCCAGTAGGCGCGCGACACCTCGAGCCGCAGATCGAGCCGCACGGCGGCAAGGTCGGAGCCGGTCGCCGTCGCTTCCGCCTGTGCCGCCCGTGCCAGTGCGTCGGAACGTCCGGCGGTGTACACCGGCCACACCAGCTCCACGCGCGTGCGGAAGTTGTCTGGGATGTCTGGATAGATCACGCGCAAGCCGCCGTTTGGTTGCGGCACGCCGAACTCATCCACGTGGTTCGTGCGCGTGTAGCCGGCGCTGGCCGTGGCCATCGGGTCGTCCGACTTGCGCCGCACCACGACGGTGGCCTCGGCGCCCGCCTGACGCGCGCGGGCTTCGCTCATCCGGTGGCTGGCAGCCACGGCCCTGGCCAGGGCGTCGTCGAGTGTCAGTCGGATCGGCGCCTGCTGCGCCTCGGCACGGCCCGCGGCCACCAGGGCGATTGCCACACCGGCAATCACGGACACGACCGCTTTCACAGTGACTCTCATGACTCAGCCCCAGCCGGCGCAGCGGCCGCGAGATCGGCAAGCTTGGCGATGAACACGTCTTCGAGCGACGGCGTGATGATCCGGCCGTCAACCGGCGGCACGCCCGCACGGGCCGTCAAGGCGGCCAGTTCGCGGTGCGCGGCATCGGCGGTGGTGGCGGTGAGCCACACGTGCAGGCGCTCGCCAAACACCTCGACATGCAGGTGACCGGCCGCGCGCAACTTGTCGCGCACCTCCCGCACGGAGGGCGGAAACGCCTCGATCCATAACCCTGGCAGCGAGGTACGCAGGCGACCGGGTGTGTCGAGGGCCAGCAGCGAGCCGTTGTGCACGAGCGCGACGCGGCTGCAGCGTTCCGCTTCGTCCAGGTAGGGCGTGGTCATCAAGATCGTGATGCCGCTCTCGAGAAAATGCGAGAGCAGCTTCCAGAACTCCCGGCGCGATACGGGATCGACGCCGGTAGTGGGCTCGTCGAGCAGCACGACTTCGGGCTGATGCACGAGCGTGCAGGCCAAGGCGAGCTTCTGCTTCATGCCCCCCGACAGCTGGTCGGCCAGGCGGGTCCGGAAGGGCGTCAGCTGCGTCATGTCGAGCAGGTGATTGCGGCGTGCCCGGTAGTCGGTCACGCCGTGGATTTCGGCGAAGAACGAGATGTTCTCGTCGATGGTGAGGTCGCCGTAGAGGCTGAAGCGCTGCGAGAGATACCCGACCTTGTGCGTGATGGCGCGATGGTTGCGAGCGGGGTCGAGTCCGAGGACCCGCACCTGGCCCGCGTCAGCGTGCATCAGCCCGCAGATCAGGCGAATCGCCGTGGTCTTGCCGGCACCGTCTGGACCAATCAGCCCGAACATCTCGCCACGCGCGGTCTCAAACGACAGACCGTTGAGCGCTGAGGTGTCACCGTAGCGCTTGCTGACATTGGTCAGCGAGATGGCGGCGCTCATGGCTGGGTGGGGCCGGGCCCGCCGGCGATGGGGGCGAGCGCCAGTTCGGCATCCACCGGCATGCCCTGCTTCAGCACGCCGGCCGTGTTATCGACGGTGATGCGGATGCGGTAGACGAGCTTGGCACGCTCTTCGGACGTCTGCACGTTTCTCGGCGTGAACTCCGCCTTCGGCGAAATGTAGCTGACCGTGCCCGGCAGGCCCGCGCCGCCGGCATCGGTGAAGAGCGTGGCCGCCTGGCCGAGCTTGATGCGGGGAATGGCGGGCTCGGGCACATAGACGTCGGCCCAGGCATGATCGAGATCGGTGATGACCACGACGGGCGCGCGGGGCGCAATCATCTCGCCGGCCTCGGCGAGCTTCTCGGTGACGATGCCCGCAACAGGCGACAGCAACGTGGCGTCCTTCGTCTGATCCTCGAGCATGGCAATCGCCGCCGTCGTCGTGGCAATACGGCTCTGCGCGACGTCTACTTCTTCCTTGCGCGCGCCCACCTTGACGCGGGCCACCGTGGACTCCGCGGCAGCCACCCGTTTCTCGGCGGCCTCGAGTCTGGCCACCGCGATCTGACGCCGGGTGACGGCGTCGTCTCGCTGTTTCTGGGAACCCGACTTGCGCGTGAGCAGCAACTCGAAGCGTTCCAGGTCTGCCGTCGCGGCGTCTACTTCGGCCTTCGCGGCCGGCACCTCGGCCCGGGCGGCGTCAACCTGGGCCTCGGCCTGACGCACATCCTCGCTGCGCGCCGACACGCGTACCAGCCGCAACTGGGCTTCGGCACTGGCCCGCTCGGTCACGGCGCGAGCAATGGCCAATCCCAGGTCGGTGGCGTCGATCGTGAGGATGCGAGCGCCGGCTTCGACGCGGTCGCCCTCCTTCACATCGAGTGTCAGCACGCGGCCACCCATCTCGGGCGCCAGGCGCACCTCGGTGGCTTCCACGTGGCCCGACACGCGCAGCAGATTGGGGTCGCCCGTGGGCGCGCAGGCAGCAGACGCGCCGAGCCCGGCGGCAATCACGGCAGCCCAGGCAATGGAACGCAAATGGGAGGTCTCGGTCATCGCGGTTGGTCCTTGGCGAGCATGCGAAGTGCGGTGAGCTGCATGTGAGCAACGAGTTCGCGCCGATCGACCGGCATGAACATCGGCAGGTGGGCGCGTCCGGGTTCGGCGGCGGCCAGCTCCCGCACGGCGTTCATCATCAGCGGGCCCATAATGGTCATATAGGCGAGCACGGGATGCACCCTGCGGAACGCGCGCGTGGCCACGCCGGCGTCGAGCATCGACGAGAACGCCACGAACACCGCGCGCATCAGCACCAAAGTGTCGGGGTCGAGCCGAGGCCCCCCTGCCGCCATCTCGCGCATCATCAGCGACGGGAACCAGGGACGGCCATCGCGCATGTGCGCGAGGGTCTGAATGAAGCGCTCGATCTTGTGCGTGGGCGAATCGGAGCCCGCCGCAATGGCGGCAGCGGAGCCGCCTACCGCGCGCAGCATGTCGCGCACCACTTCGCGATAGAGGCCGAGCTTCCCGTCGAAGTGGTAGTAGATCATCGCTTTGTTCACGCCGGCGTCGTGCGCGATGGCGTCGACACTGGCGCCGTCGTAGCCGTGGCTCGAAAAGTGGACGGCCGCGGCCGCGAAGATCAGGTCACGGGTTGCGGCCGACGGCGTGACGCGGCCCGCCGCGGGCGCGGGGCCTGGGCGTTTGGCGCGCGGTGTGGGGCGGCCCGCGCCCCGGCCACCACCGGGACTCGCCGCAGGCCCCGCGAGCACCGGCGTTCCTCGCCGTCGACGCGGGGCGGCCGCCGGTACGGGCGCAGCGGGCGCCACGGGTGCGGCGCGACGACGGGTGGTCACTGGCGGCATGGCGGAATTAACTAAACAGTTGGTTTAACTGAATGGTTAGTCAATCGAGAGGCTCCTGTCAATCCCAGGCCGTACACCAGGCCGCGCGGCAGGCGCGTCACAATAGAGCATGCACATCGTCGTGTCGGGCGGTAGCGGGTTCCTTGGCCGGGCCCTGGAACGCGTGTTGTTGCGGGACGGGCATCGCGTCTCGGTGCTCACGCGTCGCGCCAAGGCCGGTCGCCCCAACGACATCGTCTGGACCCCCAATGGCGAGTCAGGCCCGTGGGCCGAGGCGTTGAGGGGCGCTGACGTGGTCGTGAACCTGGCGGGCGAAGGCATGGCCGACCACCGGTGGACAGGCGCCCGCAAGGCCGCCCTCTGTGACAGCCGGCTCAAGGCCACTGCCAGTCTGGTCAAGGCTGTGGAGCTGACCAGCAACGGCCCGCGCGTGTTCGTGAGCGCTTCGGGCGTGGGCTACTACGGGCCTACGGGCGACGCCCGCATTGCCGAAGACGCCGCAGCCGGGCACGACTTCGTCGCGCGCATGGCCGCAGCCTGGGAAGACGCCGCGGCTCCCGCCGCTGGCGTGGGCCGGCTCGTGCTGCTGCGCACCGGCCTCGTGCTGGGTGCGGAGGGCGCCCTGGCGAAGATGCTGCCGCCCTTCAAACTAGGGGTGGGCGGACGGCTCGGCTCCGGCCGTCAGTGGATGCCGTGGATTCACGTTGACGACTGGGTGGCGCTCACCGCGCGCCTGATTGTGGAGTCAGAGGCCACGGGTCCCTTCAACCTGACGGCGCCCGACCCCGTCACCAACGCCGACTTCACTCGCGCGCTCGGGCGTGCGCTGCACCGGCCCACCGTGTTCTCCGTGCCGGCATTCGCCTTGAAGCTCGCGCTCGGCGAGATGGCCGAGCTGCTGCTCACCGGGCAGCGCGCCCTGCCAGCCAAGGCCCTCGCGCTCGGCTACCACTTTCGCTACGCCACAATCGATAGCGCGCTCGCCGCCGTGCTCCGGTCGCCGTAAGCCGGCAACGAGTGAGCCGCGCGTGGTGTATTCTGCGGCGGCGTTTTGCCCCGCAGGAGCACACCATGGTCTTCTCCAAGTCAGAACTGATGTCGGCGCTGCAGCACGAGGTTCGCATCCTGGTCCATCTGGCAGACAAGGTCGACCGCGCTCAACTCGACTATCGGCCCACCGTGACGCAGCGCAGCACACTCGAGCTGCTGCAGTATCTGTCGATGATGGGGCCGGCGCTCGTGGCGGTCGCCCAGACCGGCGGGTTCGATCCGGCGCGGTGGACCGTGGCGGAAAAGCACGCCGCGGGTCTCGATTTCGATCAGACCGTGGCGACCATCGCCGCACTGCCCGACACCTACACTCGCCTGCTCGGAGACCTGTCCGACGACGACTACCGCACCGTCGTCACGGTGTGGGACATCCCGACCACCCGCGGCGCGTTCATGGTCGCCTACGTGCTCTGCGGCCACGCGGCGTATCGCACGCAGCTCTTCGGCTATCTCAAGTCGTGTGGGCGCACGGAACTCGGCACGGCGAATCTGTGGGACGGCGTGGATCCCACGCCGTCCTGACCCCGGTCGCCGCCGTCGCGCGACGCCGCAGCGCGGAACAGCACGCACGCGCGTTCGTCTAATTCAGTGACCCCACATGGAGGGGGCGCCATGGACCAGACGACCGCCTACCGCGAGCCCGACGCCTCGCTCGTGACCATCACCACTGTCACCTACGCGCTGCACGCGCTGGGGCTGGCCATCGGCGCGTTCGGCGCGGCCTCGGTGGTTGGCTCGTTCGTGTTCGGCTGGCCCTCGATCATCGCAGTCGTCATCAACTACGTGAAGCGCGCGGACGCACGCGGCACGTGGCTCGAGTCGCACTTCACCTGGCAGATTCGTACGTTCTGGTTCGCCATGCTCTGGGCGTTCGTGATCGGCGGCGTGGGCGCGCTGCTCGCCATCGTGCTCGTCGGCTTCGCGATTTGGGCCGTGGGCTTCTTCGTGCTCGGGCTCTGGGCGATCTACCGCATCGCGCGTGGCTGGCTGGCCTTGCGCGACCGAAGGCCGGCACCCACGGCCGACTCGGCGCGCTGAGGTCAGGGTCGCCCGCCCGAACGCGGCGTGCGCGGGTAGCCGCCAATCGACGCCGGCGCCGACGCGCCGCGTCGGCCGCCGCTCTGGCGGTACTCGATCCACGATTCGAGGGCATCGAGCTGCTCGCCAATCAGCGCGTCGTACTCCGAGCCGCCGTGGCCCATGCCCGGAATGTAGTACACAGCCAGCACGTTGGCCGCGGTCGCGTGCCCGAGCCGGCGCTCCACGAGTGCCTGGTAACCGGCGCTCTCGCCAGGAGAGACGATTGCGTCGGCGGTGCCATGCATCACGATGATCGGCCGCGCCAGCGTGCCCGAGAGATCGAGGGCGCGCAGATCCCTCTGCACCGCGGCTGGACTTCGCCTGGGGTCCCACTGCTTCAGCTCCTCGTCGGTCAACGCGCCGCCGCCGGGGTTGAACGATGGGTCGAACCGCGGCATGGAGTCGCGCAGGTACCCGAGCAAAGCGTCGTACCCGCTCTTCCACAGAGCCTCGGAGCCTGCCCAGCGACCCACGTCATAGGCGAATCCGCCCTTCAGAATGGCCGGAATCGTACGGATGCGCCGCAGGCTGCTGCGCTGATCCGCCGTCAGTGGCACGGCGAGCGGAGTGCGCGCCGGGTCCCAGGCGGGATCGGCCGCACGCGCGGCGATGATGTCATCGATGCGCGATGCGATGACGTCGTAGTTGCGGAGCACCGTGGCAATCGAGCCCCACTGGCTCACCTGCGAGTTGAACCCATAGCCGGCCAGGCCGCCGTCGTACAAGTTCGGATAGCTCTCGATCATCCACTTCGTGTGGTGCCCGCCGTTTGAGCCGCCGACCATCACGGTGCGCGACGGGTCGTGGCCGTACTGCGTCTTCAAGACCCGCCTGGCATACAGGGTGAGCTCGCGCAGGCGCTGGCGTGACTCGACGTAGGTATCGCCGGGCCGGGTCGCAATCGTGGTCCGGTTCCACCCCTCGTCGCTCGCCGCGAAGGCATAGCCCTTCTCGAGCGCCGTGGTCTTGAACGCTCCGGTCGTAAGCTCGGTCCCGGAGAACCCACGCGAGAAGACGACGAGCTTGCCGTTCCAGGTGTCGGGCAGGCTCAGCTGGAACTTCGCATCGTCAGAAATGACGCCGTGCAGGTAGCGGTGCGGCACCGGCGTGGCCAGATGCTCGTCGGTGTCGATAGCGGCCGCAGGCGGCGCCTCCCTGGGTGCCTGTCCGGCCTCCGAAAGGCCGACGGTCGCCTGCACGCCGGCGCCAAGCAGCAGGAGCCACACGCTCCAGACCACCTGCACCGACAGGCCGAGTGAGCGCAGAATACCGGGGACGCTGGTCATCGCAGCGACGATACCCTGACATGATGCGCCACGCGACCCGGATCGTGATCACGACGACACTGTTGCTCGCGAGCGGTACTGCGGCTGCAGGGCGGCGTGGCGTTCGAGTGGGCCGTGCGGTAGTGCTTTAGGGCGTGCCGCCGGCGTGCTTGGCGACCGCTGCGCGCCAGGCGCCACTCGGCTCGGGCGAGCCGCCGAGGCGCTGGTCCACGATCTGTGCCGTGCGATAGGCGATGCCGTAGAAGCGCTCGTTGGCGTCGCGGTCCTGTCGAATGGTGCTGCCGTTGATCGTCACGCCCGCAAAGGCGCCTCGCGTGCGTGAGTAGCTGAGGATCTGGGCGCGCAGTTGAATGTCGGTCGAGGCCGACGCGTCACGCCCCACCGGACCGGCCGCCACCGAGGCATCTGCGCCGATCTTGAATTGGTTCTTCAGCAACTGGTCGAGACCGCGCCGGTTCTGCACGACCAGCACCAGGTCTACTTCCTGCACGCCGATCTGGAAGCCGATGCTGCCACCGGTGATCGTGAGGAACGCGGGTGAACTCCACGCGCCACTCTTCGGATCGCGCACGCTGATCACACCGTGACCGCGCGACCCGCCCACGACGAAGCCCGCCTTCACGAGCGACGGGAAGACCGCGATCGCCTCAGCCCTCTCGAGAATCGCCCGCGGCATGGCCGCATCGCTCGCGCCCGTGACCTCGTCGAGCACGGTGATGGCCGCCGTGATGCGGTCCGATTCCTTGACGCCGTCTTGCGCGCTTGGCCGGACCGCCGCAGCGAGGAGCACCAGCGCGACGGTGGTAGAGACACGGGAAAGAGTCATCCCGCAAGTCTACCAGTCCCTGGTCGCGGAGCCCCGCGCTAGAGAATTCTCGGCGCGCCGGGGCGGAAGTCGGCGCCCAGAATCGACACCGAGTTGGCCCCAAGCCAGTCGTCGAGCACGCGCGCGTAGACGGCGCGGAAGTCCGTCTCGTAGCGCACGTCCGCCGTCGCGTTCTCGAGCCCCGGGTTGGCGGGGTCGGTATTCAGCTTCGCGGCGGTGCCGTACAGCCCCCCCCGCACGAGACCGCCGAGCGCCATCATCACACCGGCGGCGCCATGGTCGGTGCCGCTGCTGCCGTTCTCGGTGACGCGGCGGCCGAACTCCGAGAAGAGGATCACCATCGTGGAATCGAGCAGACCCTGGTTCTTGACATCGTTATAGAACGAGATCAGGCCGCCGTTCACGGTGGCCATCAGCGTGTTGTAGGCACCGTTGACCGGGTTCTGGTTCGCGTGCGTGTCGAAGCCGCCCGTCGTCACCCAGAACACCTTGGTGCCGATCTGCCGGTTCATGGCGCCAGCCACCGCCTGCAGGGCCTGGCCCAAGCCGTTGTTGGGGTAGGTGAGCGACGGCCGGTAGGTCGCCACTGTCCCCACGCGGTCGAGCGTGCCGAGGGCCGCTTGCGCGGTGGAATTCACAAACGCAAGATGTGGGCGGTCCGCCGGCAGGTGCGACGAGATCCGCTGAGCCGTCGAGCGTTCGTATCCCGCTTCGGCGCCCGTGTTGGGGCTGGCGAAGCTGTAGGTGGCCGGGTTGGTAATGGACGGCACGCCCACCGTGCGGGCGATCAGCGGCCGCGGCGTCTCGCGCGTGGTGTTCCAGCCCACCAGTGGATCGACAGGCGATGGCAGCGTGTCGAGGTAGCGGCCGAGCCACCCGGTGCCCTGCGAGTTACCGGGATTGGCCGTGCCCCAGATGTCGAAACCCTCGAAGTGCGAACGGCTCGAGTTCTGGTAGCCCGTGCGCTGGATGACCGCAAGGCGGCCGTCGTTGAAGATGCTCTTGAGGCCCGTGAGGGCGGGATGCAGACCGAGCACGTTGCCCGCACTGTCGGTGCCCAACTGCAGCACGGAGCCGGCCGGCACGCCGATTGTGGGACGGCGGGCGTAGTAGCTGGCGTCGCCGTAGGGCACGAGCGTGCTGAGGGCGTCGTTGCCGCCGCCGAGATAGAGCACGACGAGATTGCGCGCGCCGCCGCTCTGGGCCAGCGCCAGGTCGGTGAGGAACTGGGGCGCGGCAAAACCGAAGGTGAAGGCGGTGACCCCGCCGCGAACGAACTGTCTGCGCGTGAAGTTCATGGCTGCGGCCCCTAGTTGAACTGGTATTCGGACGAACCCACGATCAGGCGCGCGAGGCCCGATGCCTTACTGGCCAGCTGCGCGTCGGTGACGGGCCAGGTGACGCCCTGTCGCAGGTAGTCGAGCAGCGCAGTGCGGGTGTTGTCGGGCAACGGTGCCGGCGTGAAACGCTTCAGCTGCAAGTCAAGCAACGCCTCGGGTGAGGTTCGCGCCGCCTCCGAGGCCTTCTGCAGATTGAAGCGCTGGTTCGCCATGAGCGCGGCGGCGAAATTCATGCGCGACAGCATGGACGAGGTCGAGAACCACTCGGGTCCAAGCGCCCAGCCGTTCACATCGGGCGGCTCGTAGAGCTGCAGGCCCATGTTGACGAGCGGCGTCATGGCGGCATCCACCGACAGACCGGCCCACCCCGTTTCCTTGACCGCGCGCACCGCGTACTCGATCGGCCAGCTGTAGCGCGCAAACTCGGAGGCGTCTTCAAGGAACTCGGACGACGTGAAGAGCCGCACGAGCATGGCCTTGATGCTCGTGTCGCTGTTCAAATAGGCCTCGCGCATACCCGTCACGAGCGCGTCGCTTGGCGCGGTCAACTCGCTGACGAAGAAAGCAAAGAAACGCCGGGCCAGCCGGTCGGCCGTCTGGGGGCGTCGTGCCAACGCACGAATCAGATCCACGCCGTCCTGCTCGCCGTCGGCCGCGGCGCGCGCGGGAATCGTGCGCGAGCCGTCGGGCATCACCGGAAACGTGAAGGTCTTGGCCGTTGGATCGTGCTGGGCGGCACTGTAGACATACTCGTAGTAACTGGTCAGCGCGGTGGTGCGGTCGCCGCTCAGACGCAGGTTCCAGCCAGTAAACACCCGCGCCGCCGCGTACACGTCGTCTTCCGTGTAGTGGCCCACGCCGGTCGTGAACAGCTCCATCAACTCGCGGCCGAAGTTCTCCTGCGGCCGGGCGCGCACGTTGAGCCGGCCGTCGAGCCACACGAGCATGGCCGGGTCCTTGGCCACCTCGATGAGCAGCTCGTCGAACCGGCCAGTCGCCATGTCGCGGAAGAGCTGAATCTGACCACGGCGCTGACCGGCGACCTCGGACGCCTTGCCGTCCATCATCTTGGTGCCGTGCTCCTGGCCGAAGGCGCCGGCCACCTTGGTGTAGGCGGTCGCGAAGTGGTTATGCCAGAAGAGCGCCAGCTTCTCTTGCATGGGCCGCTGGCTGTGCACCATGCGAAACAGCCATCGCTGACGCGCGTCGTTGATGACGCTGTTGGGCGAGAACAGGCCGCGGGTCGTGACGCCGATGTAGGCGGCGTTGTTGATCTTCGCGTCGACGTCGTCGGGGGCGCGGTCGTAGTTGAGCAGATACCCAATCACCCCCACCTGCGGCAGCCGCGCGAAGGTGGCGAGCTCTTCGGCGCTCGCGCCAAAGCCCATCCTGCGAAACACGTGGTCCAGCATGCCCGAGCCCCCCGTCGTAGACGGACCGGCCACGCCTTGGCCGATCGCGTGAGTCATCAAGTGTAACCGCACCGGCCGCCTGGGCGCCGTTGCGCCCAGAAAGACCGCGTCGCGGCTGACCGGCCGCGGGCACTTGTGTGCAACACCCCTGTCCAGGCAGCGGCCCGAAGTCGTCGTTCTCAGCCGTTTGACCGGCGGACGTCGGAGAAAGTTACCTACCCACCCTCGGCGTGGCCGCTGGCCGGACCGGGGCGGCCGCAGGGCCCAGGCTGATGAGGTTGGCCATCAACCGATATGCGCCCTCGGTTCCCGCCGGCAACTGGCGCCACAGGCCGATGCCCAGATAGAGCCAGCGTCCCGCACCCACCTTGGCCTCGACCAGGCCGCCGAGTTTCGGCCCCTGGTTAAAGGGGAACGGCTCCACGAACTCGACCAGGTCGGAGTACTGCGAGTCGGCTTTGTCGAAGAAGTACGTGCCGCGCTCCTGGACCCAGTTCTTCCAGTCGGCTGCCGTGATCTTGTTCGGGGTCGTGAACACGGCATGCTGCGGCACGAGCAGGTTGACCGCGGAGTGCTCGTCGGTGACCCGGCGGCTGCTCACTTTGCCGGGATACGGGCCGTACTGCGCCTCGTTGAACTCGAATTTGTTGTAATTGACGACCACCGTGCCGCCGGCCCGCGCGTAGTCGAGCAGACGTTGGTTGTAGGCGCGCAGGTCTGGACGCCGCTCGTAGGCCCGCACGCCGGTCATGATCACGTCGTAGTGGCTCAAATCGCCCCAGGCCAGCTGGTCTTCGTTCACGAGCTCCACGCGCGCGCCGAGCTGCTCGAGCGCCTGCGGAACCTCGTCGCCCACGCCCATCACGTAGCCCACCGTGAGGTTCGGCTTCACCCGCACGTCGAGCACGTTCACCGTCACGTCGGGGGCCCGCAGCACGTGTCTGCGCGTCGTGTGCGGATACTCCACCACCTGGTAGCCCTGGGCATAGGTGACGCCACCCTCGCGCGCGGAGGCATGCACGGTCAGCCGAGATCCGCCTTGCTTCACCTGCGCGGCCAGCGCCATCGGCGGCGGTGGGGTCAGCGTGAACCGCACGGTGACGGCTTCGTCTTCGCGCGAGAACGTCACGGCGTGCAAGGCGGGCGCGGCGCGCCAGCCTTGCGGCGCTTGCAGCACCACGTCCGCCGCGGCGGTGCCTTTCGCGTGATTGACCACGGTGACGCGCACGTCGCGCGCGGCGCGCGGGCCGCCGCCGGCGGGCACAATCACGATTCCGGGCGTGGCCGTCACGGCAAACTTCGGCACCACATGCAGCTCGGCGCGCTTCTCGCCGCTGTAGAGGTTGCCTTCCGACCGCGACGCCACGGGCACGGGGATCGCCACGGCCTCCCCGCCGATTGTGAGAGCCACGGTGGCCACAAACGGCGTGGGCCTGAACGGCAGGCCCGCCGGTACGTCGGCATCGAGCAGGAACCTCGCCGCGTCGGTGGCGTATTTGAAGTGCGCCGCGGTGAGCCGCGCGTCGGCGGGCACCGTCGCGGTGAGCTTGCAGTTGCGCGCGCCCTTGGGCGCGAGCGCCGCGGCCGCACAGTCGCCGGTGGCCGACGTGAAGCCGGCGAGGCTGCCGCCGAGCGCAACAGCGGCGTCGCCGCGATTGGCCGCGATGATCTGCACCTGCACGGGCTGACCGCCGACGACCAGGTTGTCGTTGGCCACCGCGTCGAGGCGCACATCGGCGGCAAGTACGAGCGCCTGGGCAAACTGCGTTTCCTTCTGGGCCAGACGCAGGTCGATCTCGTACTTGCTGGTGTCGGCAAGACCCAGACCGCCGAGCTCAGCGCGCAGAGTCCGCACGGCCTTGAGCCCAATGGCGAGCGGCAGAACGGTGGCCGCCGAGCCCTGCGACGCCACAGCGGCGCGCGCGTCGCTCACCGCCGAGCCGATGCGCGACAGCCCGGCCGTGAGCCCGGCGGGGACGCTGGCGCCGGCGTAGCCGGCCAGCCCGGCAAGCGACGTGTTCACGCCGTCGAACATCTCGGGATCGGGGCGGTTCACGCCGCCGGCAAGCACAGTGTCGCGCAGCCGGTAGCCGCGCGGGCCGCCGGGCGGGCCGAAGCCTTCCGACACGCCGGGCAGCGGCAGCAACTGCGACATGCCCTGGCACTTGTGCATGCTGCGCGCTTCGCCGGCCACTTCGTTGCACGTCCGGCCAATCATCGGATCGTAGGTCTCGCCCCCGGTGAAGCTGAAGAGCGACGAGGCGCCTTCACCCGCCAGCGGCTGGCCGCGGCCCGCGGGGCCACCGAAGCCCGCGGTGTAGTAGAACTTCTTCGGCTGCCACGGTCGCAGGCCCGCCGCGATCTGGTCCGGGAACGCACTCGGGTCAGCTGCCGCGCGAAACGCCTCGAGCGTGATGCGCGACGAGGTCTGGTGGTGCTGGCCGCCGCCCTCGCCGTCGAAGACGAAGCCGACGATCACGTCGGGACGAATCGTGCGGATCATGCGCACGTAGTCGGCGAGGATCTCCTGCTTGCCCCACTTCTCGAGCGTCTCTTCCACGCTGAACGAGAAGCCGAAGTCGACCGCGCGGGTGAAGTACTGCTCGGCGCCGTCGAACTGGTGCACGGCCGCCAGCTCCTCGGTGCGCAACACCGCGAGCGCCTCGAAGATCTCGGGGCCAATCTCGTTCTGGCCACCTTCGCCGCGCGTGGCCGTCACGAGCGACGTGCGAAAGCCCTTGGTGTGGCCGAAGTAGGCCAGCAACGCGTTGTTCTCGTCGTCTGGATGGGCCGTGGTCATCATGACGTTGCCCACGGTGTCGAGCTTGCGCAACGCGAGTTCGAGGGCCGGGCGGCCGGTCATGGCGGAGATCGGCCGCAGCCGATTCTGTGCGTTCGTGGGCGCGAACGCCAGGGTGAACGCGACGGCGACGAGAAGGGTGAGGGAGAGCACACGGCGCATGGAGAGGTTCCTGACGGCAGGCGAGTGATCGTCCCGAAGCCCAGAATGAGGCTTCTGCCAGACGTCTGCGGCCGCCCGTCAATCGTACAGGAGACGGATGAGCCGTGGAAGGGGTGCGCAGGTGCCCCGCCGGTGGCTCGCGTCAGCCCTGGCTGACGTATGCTTCTCGTGGGCCGCGACCGGTCCGGCGTCAAGGCATTCGTGCAAAGGACGACGTGGTGCCGCCGAAAATACGAGACCTCGTTGGCGAACTCGAACGAGCGGGCTTTGTCGACCGAAGCGGCAAGGGCAGTCACAGGAACGCTCTCGGGTGGGCTGGGCGATGACGCGAAGCACTATCAAGTCCGCGCGGTGAAGCGCGTCGTCGAGGAGTCACGGCCATGAAAGACACGGCTCGATACGCAAAGATCGTCGAGTGGTCGGAGGAAGATCGGTGCTTTGTGGGTAGCTCCCCGGGTTTGATCTATGGTGGCTGCCACGGCACCGACGAGAAGGCGGTGTTCGAGCAGTTGTGCCAGGTCGTCGAAGAGGCAATTGCGCTCTACCGCCAGGATGGCAAGGCGCTTCCCCCACCGACATCAGGCCGCGACTTCGCGAACATCATGCAGAACATCGCCTAGCCCCAGCGATCGGGGGGCGGCATCGGGGTGAACCACGGAAATGCGTCGCCAGCCGAGGGTCAATAGAGTAGAGGCTCATCGGGTTTTCGAGTGGGTGACCTTCACGATTTCAGAGCTCGGGCAGCATGCACGTGAGCGCCGTGAGCCGGAGATACTCTTCGCCGCGTAGCCCGCCAGGCTCATGATTTCTCGGTGGTCGAGCAAGGGTCGGTGGTCGGCGCGACCAGTCAGTTCGCCACGTCAGCGGCCGAGCGTCACCAGGAACTCCGCCGCGTCGTAGATTGCCGGCAAGCCCCAGACCACGGCGGCGAGCGCCACGGGCACGACCGCGGCCGTCGGCCAGCCTCGCAGCATGGCACCGGGATGTTGCGCAGGCTCGAGCAGCCGGCGCACGCGGCCCTCCAGACGGTCGTCGCCAATCAGCGCGCTCATGGCCAGCGGCGCCGGCGGCGGCGCGCCTACGGCCAGCCGGGCCACTTTGGTCAGCGCCTGCGCGAGCGTCACCCCGTCGCCGCTGGCGCGCGCCTGCACGTCGGCGATCTCTTCGGCCGTGGCCGCCCACAGCCGTTCGAGCCGCCCGGCGGCGCGGCCGGCCGCGGGAGCCACGGCAAACAGCAGGCGGGTGAGGTTGTCATGCCCGGCCACGTGCGCGCGTTCGTGCGCGGCAATCGCGGCCAGTTCCGCGGCATCGCACACGCGCAGCACCTCGTGCGACACGTAGAGCTCGGCCCGTCCAACGCCAACGACGGCGACGATCGGGAACGGTGTGCGTACGATCCAGGCCGGGCCCTGCCAGCCGGCAATCTCGGTGCGGTCGCCCGTGCCGCGCCAGGCCCGAGTCACCCGCTGGGTTGCCGCCAGCGATCGCCAGCCTCGCCGCGCCACGACCGCAAGCAGGCCCGCGCCAGCAACGGCAAGCAACGGCAGCGCCAGCCCGGGGCGTTCGGCGTGCTGCACCGGCTCGAAACGCCAGAACGCGATCTGCACGAGGGGCACGATCGCCAAGGCCAGAGTCAACGGCGCCAGCCGCGCCTGCACGAGCAGGCTGGCGCGGGTGCGCAGGCCGAGCCTCGTCCATCCGGCACGACGGGTCGCGGCGCTCGTGAGGGCCACCAGCAGATGGCCAAAGGCGACCGCCAGAGCCACGGAAGCCAGCGCGAGGCAGAGGCGCACCGCCGACGGGCTCATCGGGGCCCCTGCGTGGCGCGGCGACGCTCACGGATGAGCAGGTCGAGCGTGTCGAGTACGTCGCGATCCTCGTTGCGCACGGCGTCGACCAGGAACGAGACCATCGGACGATACTCAGCCGCGCGCGCGCCCAGAATGGCTTCGAGCGCGTCGCCCGCCACGCTCAACAGCAGGTGCTCGCGGCTGAGGCGCGGCGCATAGGTGAAGCGTCGGCCGTGCTTCTCGCGCGTGAGCACGCCCTTGCGGTGCAGCCGGTCGAGCGTCGTCATGAGCGTGGTGTAGGCCATGCCCGCAAACGCCGGCTCCAGATCGCGCACGGTTGCCGAAGCGCAGCGAGCCCACAGCGCATCGAGCACGCGCAGCTCGAGTGCACCAAAAAATCGACCCAGAGGGTCCGGCGATGGGGTGATCGAGGATTCGGCCATCAGGAGGTGGCCCAGGGCGCAGGCCCAGGGCCCCCGACGCTAGAACACGAACCGGAAGCCAATCTGCAGCTGACGCTGCTCGTAGCCCGAATTCGGAATCAGCTGGTCACCACTCGTGGGCAGCACGCCGGCGCCGACACCGGTCGGCAGGCCCGTTGCCGAGTTGACGGCGATGGCGGCGTTCTGCACGCCGCTCCACTGCACGGTGTTGAAGAGGTTCTTCACTTCGGCAATCACTTCGGCCTTGCGCGCGCCGCCAAGCGGCACCTGACGCGACAGGCGCAGGTCCACGTTGTAGCGTGCCGGCAGGTTCAGCGAGTTGCGAGCCACGCCCGACGGCCGGTCGCTGGCAATGCCGTCGTTGTTGATCTCGCCGGGGTTGGCGCGCAGATTGATGGGGATGCCGCTGGCAAACTGCATCGCCACTCCCAGAATCGTGCCGTTCACGAGACCGCGCGTAAGCGCGTTCCCGCCGTCGATGGTCGGACGCGCCACGATGCTGCCCGAGAACGTGTGGCGCTGGTCGAGCACGTTGGGGCCCTTGTCGAAGTCGAGGCTCTCGGGGTTGGTGCGGCCCGCGTCACCCTGCACCGACAGCACGCCGGTAATCGGCGCGTTGTCTTCGCTCTTGCCGAGCGTGTACGCGAAGTCGAACTGCATCCCGAAGAGGTTACGGCCCGTGACCTGGGCGGTCAGGTTCTTGTAGGTCGACTCGCCGAGCGACTCGATCTGGTTGACGACGTTGTAGCGTGGATCGAGCCGGGTGGTCGAATTCACCGCGGTGCTGTAGATCGGTCGGCCGTCGGCCAGGCGGCCGATCGGGTTGATGGCGTTGATGTTGCTGATGAGCGGGAGGTTGTAGCCGCGCGCGTACGACGCGCCCACCGAGGCCGCGAAGTGATCGTTCAACTGGCGCTCGACTTGCACGTTGTTCTGCCAGTTGTTGGCCACCTGGAAGTCGCGCGACACCGTGGTGAGCGTGTTCGGCGTGGCGCCAGCGCCGGCCGACAGCACCGCCGGGAAGGCCGGGGCGCCGGTCTGCGTCGGCTGGAACGAGGCGGCCGCGCGCTGGTTGGTGCCGTCGTTGATGAGCGACTGCTCGTAGCTGGCCAGCAGCGCCTGGTCGTACATGATGCCGGTGTTGGCGCGCACCACGGTACGGCGGTCGCTGCCCACCGTCCACACCAGGCCGAGGCGCGGGGCGAGGTTGTTCTTGTCGACCACGAAGTCGCGCGACGTGTCGAAGGGCGCGCTGGCGTTGGGCGCCGGCACGTCGTAGACGTCGTAGCGCAGGCCATAGAGCACCTTCAGCGAGTCGGTGAGACGCCAGTCGTCCTGAATGAACAGGCCGTAGAGGTTCGACGAGAAGTTCAGGTTCGGCTCACCGAAGTACTGCTGAAAGGTGTTGTAGGCAAACGGATTCGCGCCGCTCCTGGCCGACTGGTAGGCGGCCACCGACGCAAAGTTGTAGAGCTGGAACGGCGTGCTCGTGCGCGAGTCCGCCACGTGCTGGGCGTCGAAACCGCCCTTGAACGAGTGGTCGCCCACCAGATACGTAAGGCTGTTGTTCACCTGCGCCACGTCCTGCGTGAAGCCGAACCCGGCGTCGGTGAGACTCGCGATTGGACCGCCGAAGTTGGCCACGTTGGCGATGTTGATGGCCGGACCGGTGCCAGCCAGCTCCGCCGGCGTGCGGCTCTGCGCGCGTGTGGCGTACTGCACGCGCAGTTCGTTCAGCAGATTGGTGCGAATGGTCGAGATGAGCTGCGCGGCCGTCGAGTGCTGCCGGTCGGCGAAGTCAGTGGCGCGCTGCACCGAGCCGATGCCGCCGCCGACATTGGCCGTGATGAAGTTGTCGAAGAAGATGTAGCGCACCGACATGCGGTTGGCGTTGTTCAACTGGTGGTCGATCTTGCCGATGGCAAACTCGGTATTCAAACCGCGCGGCTGGTAGCGGGGCTCGTTCAGGCCGAGCAGCGCCTGATTGGCGGGCGCGATCGTGATCACGGAGCCACCAGACAGGTCGCGTTCGGTGTGTTCGTAGCCGCCGAAGAAGTGCGTCTTGTTCTTCAGGATCGGACCGCCGATGTCGGCCGTGACGACATTCACGTCGGTGGGCGGCTTGGTGGCGCTCGTGCGCTCACCTTGGGTGAAGAACGGAAATGCGGCCATCGACTTGCGCTGCAGGCGGTAGCTCGCCTGGCCCGTGTAGGTGTTGGTGCCCGAGGGTGTGATGGCGTTGTAGATGAGGCCCATGGTCTGGCCGAACTCGGGCGCGTAGCCGGTCGTGACGACCTTGACCTCGCGAATCATCACTTCCGACATCGGCATCTGCCGCAGGCCGGCGCGATCCTTCTGAGTGTTGTTGCTGCCGTCGATCTGGTAGTTCACGCGCAGCAGGGCGCCGTTGGTCGTGAGGCGCGGCACGCCGAATTCCGAATTCTCGAAGCCGACGACACCGGGCTGCAGCAGAGCGAAATTGTAGGGATTGCGCGAGGTGAGCGGCAGCGTCTTCATCTCGGCTTCCGTGATCGTGCGGCCCTGCTCGATCTTGCCGAGGTCGACAAGCGGCGCGTCGGCCGTCACCGAGATGGTTTCAGTGAGCGCGCCTACGCCGAGCTTCATGCTGATGACCGCCGTTTGCCCGGCCGAGATGTTGATCCCCAGCTGCTCGATCTTCTTGAAGCCTGGCAGCTCGGCTTCGACCTTGTAACGGCCAAGCGACAGGAGCGGGGCGCGGTAGAGGCCGCTCTCGTTGGTGACCACGACGCGCGTGTCGCCCGTGTCGAGGTTGGTGATCGTGACCGTGACGCCGGGCAGCACGCCGCCCGATTCGTCGGAGATGATGCCTTCAATCGACCCGTTGATGGCGGTGGACTGAGCGGCGGCGGAACCGACAGCGGCGATGAGCAGCACGAGAGAAAGGAGTAGACGACGCATGGGGTACGAGCCTCCAAGGCAAATGCAGTGCAATAAGGCAGTATACCCCCCGTGCGAAGGCCATGCGGGACGCCGTCGGACGGCGGCTACGGCACGACCAGCACCACCTCGGGCGACACCGGCCCGGGGCCTGCCCCGTTGACCGCCACCATCCGCAGATAGTAGGTGCCCGCGGGCACGGCGCCTGACACCGAGGTGCCTGACACCGGCACCTGGTACAAACTGGACCCCGGGGAGGGCCCGGCCAGGATCACGTAGCCTGCGGGCGTGCCGCCACTCGAAGGCGCCTGCCAGGCGATCGTCACGATGCGGCCGGCACCGGCTGAGGCGGTAAGGCTGCGCGGGGCCCCAGGCAACGCGGGGCCCACCGTGACCACCTGATCGGCGGTCGGCTGGCTCGTCCCCTGGGCATTCATCGCCAGAAGACGAATGTAGTACGTGCCGTTAGGCACGTTGGGCACGACCAGCGAGGTGCCCGTGACGTCAGCCGCGCCGTAGTTCGAGGCGCCGGGCGCGCTGCCGGCGCGGAGCTGGAACGACGTGGCTGCCCCGCCCGACGAGGACGGCGTCCAGCTGATCGTCACCGTCGAGCCCGACACGACCGCGCCAAGTGCCGCAGGCGTGGACGGCGCCAACGGCGACGGCGGCGTCACCTGCCCGCCTGGATACACCGCCGCAACGGCAGCCAGATCGTCGGGCTGCAACGGCAGTCCGGTCGTGCGGCTGGTGCAGCCCGAAGCAATCGACGGCGCCATCACGGCGCCACTGGCCGCGGAGTGACCGAAGCCAATAGCGTGGCCCAGCTCGTGCGTGATCATGTCTTCGTAGCAGCCCGTCGACATCCACGAGTACTTGGTCGGGACGTTGTCGGTGACGACCATCCCTTTGAGGATGCGCCAGTAGGTGACGCCGTTCACCGTGCGCGTGTCCGACGAGAAGTACGCGCCGCCAATCGCCAGCGTGTTGCTGGCATCGGCGATCTCGCCGCACGGGTCGCCGTAGGTGACCGAGATGCGGGCATCGCTCTCGCTGTTTGCGAAACACCGGGGACCGCGCGCCACGCCCATCTGCAGATTGAGCGACCCTGGACCGGTCCAGGCGGCCGCCGCGCGCGCCAGTTGCGTGAGGCCACCGCCGGCAAACTGCGGATGGCCGCCGGACTGAGTATCCACATACACCGCCAGGCCCGTGTCGCCCTGGTGCCAACGTGCGGGTACCGACGGGTTGAGGAGCGTGAAGGACGGTCCCGCGCGACCGCCGCCGAGGTCGGGGGCCAGAGCACCTGGGTCGGGCTGCAGCACCGCGCCGGTGGCATGCACACGAGTACCGGCGAGTGCCGCCAGGGCGTCAAGGTCCGCCACTGTGCGGACGTCGCGTGACACCACCGTCCCGGGCATGTGCCCGCGGGTCTCGCGGGTTGCGGCCGCGGCCGAATCGGCCAGGCCGGTCACGATCCACTTGCCTTGCTCGAGTCCCGACACCGACAGGGTACGGTCGCGGGGGCGCACGTCGAGGAACACGAGCACCTCTTCACCGACCTCGAAGCGCGCCTGCCCGCCCACGACAAAGGCGGTGTTGCCGACCACGCCCCCAAGTTGTTTCACGACCACGCGCGTCGGCGATCCGTCGAGCCCCCACGAGCGCAGCACGTCGATGGTCACATACGTGTAGAGGCCGTCGACGTCTGGGTCCCAGGCCGACACCACCCCGGTGACGCGGCCGTGCACGGCGGCCGCACTCGACCGCGCCAGGACCTCGTCTGATACCGCCCGCAGCGAGGCAAAGGTCGGTACCGGACCGACCACGGCGAGCACCGCGAACCAGACAGCGGCCATCCATCGGCGAGTCGGAAGCGTCATGGTCCCGGTGGAGTGCAAGGCCGGTACCGGGGGGCAAATAGCGCCTTTTTGTTAGATTTTCAGGCGAATCAACGGTGGCGATGCGCCACCGTGAGACACGAACTGTCAGGATCGTGAGCCATCGCCGCTGAAGCGAACCAGCAGATGCGCGGGGATCGTGGTGCCCTCGACCGCGGCCGGACGGGCCGCGGCCTGGGCGAAGTAGTCGCGCGTCAGACCGATGCCGGCCGACTTGACTGCCTCGCCATCGCGGCGGTCCGCCTGCCGGT
>JANMDX010000060.1:0-57116 GCA_031376505.1 Acidobacteriota bacterium | reverse complement strand
TCGGATCAGCCCTTCAAGGTGAAGGCCGAGGCGTTCTTCCACCTGTCGGCCAACTTCAACTACCCGCTCATGTGCGTGCTGTCGGTGCTGATGGCGCCGTCGATGATCATCCGCTACAACATGGGCTGGTACGAGATGATGCTCATCGACGTGCCGTTGTTCCTGGCAGCCACGGCGTCGGTGGCCAACTTCTACATGGTGTGCCAGCGCGAGTTGTATCCGCAAACCTGGACCGAGCGCCTGCGTTACCTCCCGATCCTGATGTCGATTGGCATCGGGCTCGCGGTGAATAACACCAAGGCGGTGCTCGAGGCCATCTTCCACAAGCCGAGCGAGTTCAAGCGCACGCCCAAGTACCGGATCGAGGGTGGCAGTGGCGAGTGGATGGGCAAGAACTACCGCCAGGCGGTGGCGGTTCAGCCGATCATCGAAGTGGCGCTCGGGCTCTACTTCACCGGCACCTTGTTCTACGCCCTGGCCAACGGCATCTACGGTACCGTGCCGTTCCTGATGTTGTTCCAGGTAGGGTTTCTCTACACAGGCCTGCTGTCGCTCGTCCAGCAACTGGGCGGCGACTTCGACCTGAAGGCCGCCGTCAGCAAACGCGCGTAGCCGGAGCCTGGCGCCCGAGAGACGCGTGATTCAGTCCGGCGACACGCTCCTCACCGGCCGTTTGTCGTTGCGCCGTTTCACCCTCGACGATCTCGACACGCTCGATCGGCTCGGCAGCGATCCGCGAGTGACCGAGTTCCTCGGAGGCGTGAAGAGCCGAAGCGCCACCGACGCCATGCTGCGGACGCGCATTCTGGAGTACTACGACCAGCATCCAGGTCTGGGGATCTGGGCGACCGTCGAGCGCGCGTCGGGCCAGTGCGTGGGGTTTCACGTGCTCAACCACATCCAGGGCGAGACCGACATCCAGGTCGGCTATGCGCTGTTCACCGACGCGTGGGGCAAGGGCTATGCCACCGAGATGACGAAGCGTCTGCTTCGCTATGGCTTCGAGACGCTGCGCCTACCGGTGATTGCGGCCATCACGAATCTTGGCAACACCGCGTCTCAGCGCGTGTTGCTCAAGGCCGGCCTGCGACGTAACGGCGAGCGCCTGTTTACGCATTCCGTCTACGCCGACGAGGGCCCAATGGCCTGGTTCGAAGTCGACCGCGACGCCTGGCTCGCGCGCCAAATGTAACGGCAAATGTAACGGGGCCTGTCACCGTTACCTCCCGTGACGAATGCAGGATCTGCGTACTCCTGCCAGGTGCTATTGTCTCGGGCGTGTCCTCGTCGCCAAGCGCCCTCCGCTCCAGCGATGGCTGACGCCGCCCAGGGACCACCGCCGGTGCCGGCTGCCGCCGCGGCCATTGCAGCGCTTGGTGCCACCGCCGTCTTGGGCGCGGAGTACGTCTATCCGCTGCACACGGAGTGGCTCATGCGGGGCGACTTCGCCCTGCACTTCCTCGGCTGGCACCTCTACCGGACGAGTCCGTGGACGCTGCCTCTCGGGGCCACGCCGCATCTCATATGGCCGGTGGGCAGCTCCGTCGGCCTCACCGACTCGATTCCTCTCGCCTCCGCCTTCTTCAAGCTGCTCGACCCGCTGCTGCCGGCGACGTTTCAGTTCATCGGCATCTGGCTGGTGACGTGCTTCGCGCTCCAGGGGCTGTTTGGCGCGCTGCTGATGCGGCTGGCGACGCCGCATCCTGGCCGCCAGTTGCTCGGCGCGCTGCTGTTTGTCCTGAGCCCACCCCTCGCCATACGGTTCGGACACGCGGCGCTGTCGGCCCACTGGGTGCTGCTCGCCGCGCTATGGCTGACGTTCGCGGAGGGCGCTGACCGGCCGTCGTGGCGCCACGTTGGCGCCTGGGCGTTGCTGGCCGGGGTGACCGCCACCATCCAGCCCTATCTGGTGTTGATGGTCGCACTGCTGATGCTGGCAGCGTTCGGCCGCCAGGTGATGGTTGAGCCCCGCCGGCTCCTGCGCGCCGCCGGGCATGCGGCGGCGGGCCTTGGCGTGGCCTGGCTTGGCCTGTGGCAGTCTGGCAGCCTGATCGTGCCATCGGCGGCCGGTCTGAGCATGGGTGGCTTCGGCGCCTACTCGGCGAACCTGCTGACGTTCATCATGCCGACCGAAGCCAACACCTGGCTGTTTCCTGGACCGATCCGCTACGCCAGCCCGCCGCAGTACGAAGGCTACGCCTACCTGGGCCTCGGCCTGCTGATGCTCGCCCTCGGCGCCATCGTCTCGGGCATCGGGAGTTTGCGGCGGCCGTCCTCCGGGGCGATCGCACGGCACGTCCCGCTCGCGGTTGCGCTCGTGGTCCTGACCGCCCTGGCGCTCGGGCCCAACGTGACGGCTGGTGCCAAGACGCTCTGGTCCTACGATGAGCGCATCTGGGGGCCACTCACCACGTTTCGCAGCAACGGGCGGATGATCTGGCCGCTCTACTACGCGACGGTGACGGCCATCCTCGTTGCCGTCGCGCGTGCCCGTCATCGCGCCGCGACGTTCGCATTCGGCGTCGCCCTCGCCGTGCAGGCGGCTGACATGTCGGGCATGGTGCCGTGGATCCGGACCATTGGCGACTACGGCTTCCGCGATCCCCTCGTGAGCCGGGTGTGGGCAGTTGCGCCGCGTCACTACGAGCGCATCGTGCTCATGCCGTCGAACCTGTGCGCACGCGAGGCGGTGCTCGACCTGCGGCCATTTCTGCTGCTTGCCGGCCGCGAGCGCCTGGCCATCAATGCCGGCGCCACGGCGCGCTACGACCGGCGCCGCGCGGCCGAGTACTGCGCCGAGCTGGCGCGCGACGTCGAGGCTGGCCTGCGCGATCCCGGGGCCCTGTACGTGATGGCCCCGGACCAGCTGCCGTCGCCAGCTACCGCGGGCGACCGCGTCTGCGGCGTGGCCGACGGCGTCGGCCTCTGCGTGTCGGTCGCCAGCTACGCGCGGTGGCGCGACGACGCCCCTCTGGCCATTCGGTAGCCTGCCCCGTGGCTGACGTCCAGGGGGCGGTCCGGCTCGGAAAGCCCGTCGCCGATCGATGCCCGCCCGCCCCGTCGCCGACTATCGCGTCATGAGGGGCCGACCCGGCGCGACGGTCTGGCTGGCCGGCGGGGCCTCGCCTCGTTCCACCCACGCCACGAGTCGGTCGAACGCCTCGCGTACCGTGGGCAGGTACGACGGCCCCGCGCCCATGGCCGCGGCCACGTCGGGGTCCAGGCCCATGCGTGACGCCACGTACTGGAACGACTGCACGCCGTCGTCGTCGCCCGACATGTGCCAGACGCCCTCGACCAGATACAGACGATGGCGGGCGGCCGGCGACACGCGCGCGCGATACGCCCGCAGCTCGGTGATGACGAAATCGTCCCAGGTGCCGGCCACTTCAATGGTCGGCACCTGCACCACGCCCGACGAGGTCTCGCCTGGCGGCTGCGGCGCCGCGGCGGCCGCCGCTCTTACCGCTCCGTTGCCGGTGTACGGCCACAGCCGGCGCGCGGCCAGTGGCGTGCCGACCGCGTCGGCAAACGCGACCACGCTGGGGTCGGTGGCAGGCAGTCCAGGATGGGTCTTCGGATCGATGCCTGGCCACAGCGCTGCCATTCGCTGCTGGCGGGCGACACGCGTCGGCAGGTCGCCGTTGGCGCCCGCCACGATGACGATGCCGGCGTACGGCGTGCCGGGTGTTTCCGCCGCCGCGCGCGCGATGCCCCCGCCCATCGACAGGCCAAGCAGGTAGCGGCGCTCCGGCGCACGTCCCAGCCGCCGCGCCACTTCCGCCGCCGCCAGATCCGCGAACTGGTTCGTGGGTGCCAGCCCGCCGGCCGCGCTGATGGCGCCGTCGCGATCCACGCTGGCGTAGGCGAAGCGCGCCGCCAGCGCGTGCCGGCCGATCACGTCGTCGAGCGCCGTCTCGTCGGTGCCAATCACCTTGCCCGTGGAGTCGAAATTGCTGCCGTCCGACCCGCCGTGGGCGCCAACGACGAGTGCGCCGTTCCAGCCCGAGCCGGGATAGCGCAATACGTAGCGCTTCGCCACTGGCGCGCCGGCGATCGTGAGCGGTATGGTGCCCTTGAGATCCACGGCTCCACCGACGCGCGACTCGGTGGCGCCCGCAAAGGGAAGAGGGCCTTGCGCGGTCGACACCGGCGCG
Source organism: Acidobacteriota bacterium (assembly GCA_031376505.1). Classification (GTDB taxonomy): domain Bacteria; phylum Acidobacteriota; class Vicinamibacteria; order Vicinamibacterales; family UBA2999; genus CADEFD01. Next base: position 52,959 of record JANMDX010000060.1, on the reverse strand, counting down.
ACCGCGGCCGCGAGGGCAACCGCCACGGCCATGGTTGCGGCCACGGTTGCAAAAACCGTGCGATGGCCCACGCGCAGTGTCCTTGTCGTCAAAACGTGGCGATCGGGTTGACCGGCGAACCAGACCCGCCGGGTGCCGGCAGGGCCGCGACGGTCAGCATGAAGGCCCAGCGCTTCAGCCGGGCGGCAACCGTGGCGACCTCCTCGAGGTCGGCGACATCGATCATGGGCATGCCGAGCGTGTTGATCGACAGCATGTGGATCGGGCGAGGGAAGCCCTCGATGTTTGACGGCTGCACGTCCTGCACGGCGTCGCTGCTGATGAGCGCCACGTCGTGCGCCTTGAACCACGGCATCACCGAGACATGGAATCCGGCGGCCTCGCGGGCGGCCGGCCATGGTCCCTTTTCCGCGCGCCTGGCGAAGCGCCGCGTGCGCAGGAACAGCGCGTCGCCGCTGCCGATCCGCACGCCCGAGAACTTCTCCCACGCCTCGAGGTCTGAGGCGTAGATCGGCATGCCGGGCTCGAGATACTTCACGCCGCGCATCAAGGGGATGTCGACCAGCACGCCGCGCGTGACGAGGCCGTTCTTGAAGCCGAGGATGCTGTTCTTCATGCACCCCGGCCCTTCGCCGAAGCCCTCCCGGGTCGGCGTGGCCTGGTGGTACTTCTCAATCTCCCACCCGTTGTAGGTCTTGCCTTCGAAGATGTAGTGGCAGAGGGAATCCATGTGCGTGGTGGTGGTGGCGTGATAGGTGGAGGAAATCACGTCCATGGCCGCGCCCGTCAGCATCTTGCCGTCGCGCATCAGGAACTCGATCTTGAACGGCGTCGGGTTGTCGGCGAGCACTTCTTTGTCGAGCGTGTGGGCCATTGACACCGACAGTCCCTCGCGCACCAAGGCCGCGGCCGCCTTGCGCTTGGCCGGCGTGATGAGGTTGAAGGTCCCAATCTCGTCGTTGGCGCCCCAGCGGCCCCAGTTCGAGATGTCCTTCATCATCTGCACGACCTCGGCTCTGGTGGGGTTGCGCGGCGCCGCGGCCGGCGCGGCCTGGGCGTGGAGCGGCGGTGCCAGTCCTCCAGGCTGCCAGCCGCCGACGCCGGCCATCAGCCCCACCAGCACCACTGCCAGAATCCTGTATCGCATGCGCTCGCCTCCTGAACCTGCGGAGGATAGCACTAGCGGCTAGCCGCTGGCCGCTCGGCGCTAGTAACATGCTCCCCATGGCCGACGTGAAGGCAAAAGCTGGACTGGAAGACATCGTCGCCACCGACTCGAGCATCTGCTTCATCGACGGCGACCGGGGCGTGCTCTCATACCGGGGCTACGACATCCACGACCTGGCGCGGCACGCCACCTTCGAAGAGATCTGCCACCTGCTGTGGCACGGGCATCTGCCGCAGAGAGCCGAACTCGGCGACCTGCAGTCGCAGCTGGCCGCCGCGCGGCCGCTGCCCGAGCCGGTCCTGCGTTTCATGAAGATGCTGCCCCCGGGCGACGGGATGGACGCGCTCCGCACGCTGACTTCGGCGCTGGCGCACTACGACCCGGACGCGCACGACCAGTCGCCGCGCGCGTCGTACCGCAAGGCCGTCCGTCTCACCGGGCAAATGGCCAGCCTGGTCGCCACGTGGGGACGGATGCAGGCGGGCGGGGGGCCGGTGGCGCCGGACCCCGCGCTTGGCCACGCCGCCAACTTCCTCTACATGCTGCAGGGCGAGCGGCCCGACCCGGTGGCGGTTCGCGCCATGGACGTGGCGCTGGTGCTGCACGCCGACCACGAGCTGAACGCGTCCACCTTTGCCGCACGCGTCGCTGCCGCGACGCTGACCGACATCCACTCGGCGGTCGTAGCGGGCATCGGCACGTTGAAAGGGCCGTTGCACGGCGGCGCCAATGCCGACGTGATGAGGATGTTGCTCGAAATTGGCGAGGACGCGCCGCCCGAACGCATCGACGCCTTCGTGCGTGGGAAGCTCGCGCGCAAGGAGAAGATCTCGGGCTTTGGTCACCGCGTCTACACCACCGAGGATCCGCGGGCGTCCCACCTGCGGCAGATGTCGCGCGATCTGGGCGCGCGGGCCGGCAATCTGAAGTGGTTCGCGATGTCGGAGCGCATCGAGAGCATCGTGAGGGGCGAGAAGAAGCTCAATCCGAACGTGGATTTCTACTCGGCCTCGATGTATTACACGATGGGCATTGCGATCGATCTGTACACGCCGATCTTTGCGGTGAGCCGTATCTCGGGCTGGTCGGCGCACGTGCTCGAGCAGCTGGCGAACAACCGCCTGATTCGTCCCCGCGCGGAATACACCGGTCCGGCGTTTCCGCAGGCCTGGGTGCCGCTCGAAGCGCGATGATGGGCCGTCGACACCGCGTCGTCGTGGCGGCGGGTCTGGCGGCCTGCTGCGCGGTGCGACTGTCGGCCCAGCCGCAGCTCGAGTCGCGCGAGGTACGACAGCTCGTCACCTTCCAGTTCCTGCCTGGCCAGTCGCGCCCGGCCCTCGAGCTCTACCGTCTGCACCTGGCGCCGATCTACCGCGAGGTCGAGCCGATGCGTCACGTGCGGGGGTTCAGTGAAGTCGAGAGCCCCGAGCCGCTCGACCTGGTGATCGTGACCCACTACGCCGACCTGGCGGCGATGGACCGGGCCAATCGCGACCTGCGTCGGCCCTGGTCCGAGCATCCGCCGGTCTTCGAGCTCTATCGCCAGGTCGCCGACCTCAGCCTCGGCCATCACGACCAGTTCGTGGAAGTCATTTCGCCGCCGCTCATTCCCGCAACGCCTGATGGCCTGCTCGAGGTGTTCGAGTTCCTGCGTCTCACGCCCGGCTCCGCCGGAGTCTTCGAACGCGAGATGCTGGCCACGGTACATCCCTGGGAGCAGCAAACCGAGATACGCGATGTCGTCGTACGCTCCGAGACCGCGCGCTTTCTGGTCTCCGACGGCTGGGACTACCTGCGCACCTACGCGGTGCGCGACCTTGCCGCCTGGCAGGCCTACAACGCCGCGCGTGCCCGCAACCCGGCAACGTATCAGGTGCAGCGAATGGTCTCGGCCCGCAAGACCATGATTCTGCGCGAGATTCCAGATCTGCGCGTGCGCTGACGGACGTCACCCGGCGGCGCGGTCCCCACCAAGAGGCGGTCTGTGCACGAGCTGTTTCGCGGTATTCCTGACATGACGTTCCTGGTGATGGTCGTCGTTCCGCTGGCGATGTCGGTTGCGGCCGTCGCGCTCGGCTGGCAGGCGAGGCAATCGGCCCGGCATCGGCGGCAGGAGGCGCCCCACCCGGCGACCGGAATCCGTGGACCTGGTGAGGATGCCCTGGGGGCCGGCATTACGGTCGCCGTCGTGCCCCTGGCGTTCGCGCTGATGGTGCTCTGGGCCCGTTTCGGCTGATAATGAATGGTTCACTGAGTTGTCGTGCTGAAGCAGAGCCGCGTCCGTAACTTCGCCATCGTCGCCCACATCGACCACGGGAAATCCACCCTGGCCGATCGCTTTCTCGAGCATACGGGTGCCCTGCAGGCCCGCGAGATGGAAGCGCAGGTACTCGACAGCATGGACCTGGAGCGCGAGCGCGGGATCACGATCAAGGCCCATCCCGTCCGCCTGAACTACCAGGCCAAGGACGGGGAGACCTACATCCTCAACCTCATCGACACCCCGGGGCATGTGGACTTCGGTTACGAGGTCACCCGTTCGCTCGCCGCGTGCGAGGGCGCGCTGCTGCTCGTCGACGCGTCGCAGGGCGTCGAAGCGCAGACGCTGGCCAACGCCTACCTGGCGGTGGACGGCGGTCTCGAGGTCATTCCCGTCATCAACAAGATCGACCTGCCGAGCGCCGAGCCCGAAGAGGCGCGCCGCCAGATCGAAGAGATCATCGGCCTCGACGGCGACGGCGCCATCCTGGCGAGTGCCAAAGAGGGCGTGGGTGTCGCCGAGATCCTCGAAGCCGTCGTGGCGCGCGTGCCTCCGCCAGTGGGCGATGCTCAGGCGGCGCTCAAGGCCCTCATCTTCGACTCGTGGTACGACTCGTACCGCGGCGTGATCGTGGTCGTCCGGGTACTCGACGGCACGCTGAAGCCCGGCATGAAGGTGCGCTTCATGGCCACCGCCCAGGACTACGAAGTCGAGCAACTCGGCGTGTTCACGCCCAAGCCGCTCGAGATGGCCGAGATCGGCGTCGGCGAGGTCGGCTTCATCAACTGCGGCATCAAGCGGATTGCCGATGCCCAGATCGGCGACACCGTCACCGAAACGGCACGGCCCACCGTCGAAGCGTTTCCCGGCTTCAAGCCGCTGAAGCCGATGGTGTTTGCGGGGCTCTATCCGGTCGAGAGCCACGCCTACGGCGAGCTGCGCGAGGCGCTCGAGAAGCTCCGGCTGAACGACTCGGCGTTCTTCTTCGAGCCCGAGACGTCGATGGCCCTCGGCTTCGGCTTCCGTTGCGGGTTCCTTGGACTGCTGCACATGGAAATCGTGCAGGAGCGCCTCGAGCGCGAGTTCGACATGGACCTGATCACGACGGCGCCCGGCGTGTTGTACCGCGTGACCACGACCGATGGCGAGGTTCGTGAAATCGACAGCCCCGCCAAGCTGCCCGATGCCGGCACCATCCAGCTGCTCGAGGAGCCAGTCATCACCGCGATGATCCTCACGCCCAGCGAACACGTCGGCGGCATCCTGAAGCTCTGTCAGGACAAACGCGGCGTGCAGAAGGCGCTCGAGTACAAGGCGTCGAACCGCGTGCTCATCACCTACGACATGCCGTTCAACGAGGTGGTGCTCGACTTCTACGATCGGTTGAAGACCATCTCGCGTGGCTACGCCTCGCTCGACTATCACGTCACCGGCTACTGGGCCTCGCCGCTCGTGAAGCTCGACATCCTCGTGAACGGAGAGTCGGTGGATGCGCTCTCGATGATCGTGCACCGCGACCGTGCGTACGACCGCGGCAAGCAGCTCGTCGCGAAGATGCGCGAGCTCATTCCCCGGCAGATGTTCGACGTGGCCATCCAGGCCGCCATTGGCGCCAGAATCATCGCGCGCGAGTCGGTCAAGGCCATTCGCAAGAACGTGCTGGCGAAGTGCTACGGCGGCGATATCTCGCGCAAGCGGAAACTGCTCGAGAAACAGAAGGAAGGCAAGAAACGGATGAAGCGGGTGGGCACGGTGGACATCCCGCAGGAAGCGTTTCTGGCCGTGCTGAAACTGACGGGAGACTGACCGTGACCGCCGTTGCCTTTCAGAAGTCCACCCTGCGCGAGTACTTCGAGTCGATCGTCGTCGCCGTGATCCTGGCGCTCTTCATCCGTACGTTCGTGGTGCAGGCGTTCAAGATTCCGACGGGCTCGATGGAGCCGAATCTGCTCGTTGGCGATCATCTGCTCGTGAACAAGTTCGTCTTCTCGCCGACCGCGTCCGGGCTCGAGCGGCTGTTGCTGCCGGTGCGCCCCATCGTACGCGGCGACGTCGTGGTCTTCAAGTTCCCAGAAGACCCCGAGCGCGATTTCATCAAGCGCATCATCGGCCTGCCGGGAGAGACCATCGAAGTGCGCGGCACCCAGGTGCTCATCAACGGCACGGCGATCGCCCAACCGTTTGCCCATTTCCTCCTGCCGCACGATCCGGCCGCGCCGGTGAACGAAGGCGACCCGCGCGAGCGGTATGGGCCGGTGACGGTGCCGACCGGCCACTATTTTGCCATGGGCGACAATCGGGACAACTCCCAGGACAGCCGCTATTGGGGCTTCATGCCGGGCCACTACGTGAAGGGGCGGGCACTGATGATCTACTGGTCGTTCGACGACGCGCCGGGCGCCTCTGGCGTGGGCGCCATTCTTGGCGGCACGCGCTGGTCGCGCCTGCTGCACCAGATTCACTAGTACGCTCGGCGTGCTGCTGCACCAGATTCACTAGTTACCCTGACGTCCTGCTACACTCGGGGCAGCACCTCCCCCGAGGGCCGGTATGTCCACGATCATCAAACTGATCTTCACGGCGCTCTTGCTGAACGCCTGCGTGCAGGCCGGGCGATCGTCCTGGAATTTCTATCAGTTCCAGGATTCCGTCCAACAGGCCACGCTGTTCAGCGGCAGGGAGACCCCGGAACAACTCAAGGTGCGCGTGCTGACCCTGGCGAGCGAACAGCAGGTGCCGATCGACGCTGAGACCGTGAGCGTCACGTTCCAGTCGACGCAGGCCCGCGTCAAGGGCAGCTACGTCGACAACGTGAATCTCGTGCCCGGCGGCTACGTCTACAAGTGGACGCACGAGATCAACCTCGACGTCCGTCGCGTGCCCTACTAACCCGCGCCGGTTCTCTGGCCGCGCCCGCCTTAGCCCTGAAGGGCGCCGATGGCCCGGTGGGCCGAGTGCGTCACCCCATCGAGCGTTGCCACGAGTTGCCCGGCCGCGCTGCGCGAAAACTCCGCGTCGTCGAGCATGTCGAGGTTGACGCGCACATTGGCCGCCGCGCCCTCGGCCGCGGCCCGCACGAGGCCGATCGCCACGAGCAGATCGCTCATGGCCGCGCCGTTGCCGACGCGCGCCACCGTTTCGGCCAACGCGAGCACATCGGCGCTCACCCGCGCCGTTTCGAGGGGCACGAGGGTCGCGTCCTTGGCGGCCTCGGCGATGGCGTCGCAGCGTGCCGCCTGCTCGGCCACCGTGCTCCGGGGCAAGCGGCGGCTCAGCAGCAGCCGGTCAAACGCCTCGGCGTCGAGGTCCGCCAGCGTCTCGAGCCGTGCACGGCTGGTCGAGAGTGCCGGCCGCACCTGGTTGAGCGCCAGTCGCTCCTCGGGCGCATTCCGCCGCGTGCGGGGCAGCGCCGCCACCATTTCGATCAGCGCGGTGCCGAACGCTGCGGCGATGGCCGCCACGGTGCCGCCTCCAGGCGTTGGCGTGGCGGCAGCCACCCGCGCCAGAACTTCGTGCAACGGCAGGGACGCGAGCCGGTTCACGACGGCATCCGGCCGGAAGGTCCGTGCACGACGCTGCCTCGCTTCACGACGGCCGCCACGGTCGGGGCGCCGACGCGCACCAGATCGGCCAGCGTGCCCTCGATAACCACGGCGTCCATCAGCTTGCCCAGCTCAAGACTGCCGACGTCGTGCTGGCGGGCGAGCGCGGCCGCACCGTTGGTCGTGGCGGCCACAAGCGCTTCCTCGAGAGTCAGGCCCATGCCAAAGACCGCCAGCGCGATCACGAAGGGCATTGACGGCGAGAAGCCCCCACCGGGATTCACGTCCGTGGCAATCGCCACTGGCACCCCGTGTTGCACCAGCATGCGTGCCGGTGCATAGCGACCGAGCTTCAGGAAGAAGGCCGCGGCCGGCAGCAGCGTGGCGATGACTCCGGCGGCGGCCATGGCCGCCGCGCCCACGTCGTCGACGTGGATCAAGTGATCGGCCGACACGGCGCCGACGGCGGCCGCGGTGAGCGCCCCGCCACTGGCGCCAAGTTCATCGGCATGGATGCGCGCCTTCAGGCCGAGCGCCTGGCCGGCCTCGAGGATCTGGCGCGATTCCTCGGGCGTGAAGACGCCGTGCTCGCAGAACACGTCATTCCATTCGGCCAGCCCCTCGCGAGCGACAGCCGGCAGCATCTCGTCGATCACGAGCCGCACGTAGGCCTCACGCCGGTCTCGGAACTCGACCGGCACCTCGTGGGCGCCCATGAACGTCGCTGCTACGTCGATTGGCTGCGCGGCGCCGAGCGCACGGATCGCGCGCAGCATCCGCAGCTCGGTCGCGGTGTCGAGACCGTAGCCGCTCTTGATCTCGCAGGTGGTGGTGCCGTGCGCCAACGCTTCGGCCAGCCGCGGGAGGGCCGCGGCCACGAGGTCGTCCTCGGTGGCCGCGCGCGTGGCCACGACCGTGCGCACGATGCCGCCGCCGGAGGCGGCGATCTCCGCGTAGGTGGCGCCGCCCAGCCGGCGCACGAGTTCGTCGCGGCGATCGCCTGCAAACACGACGTGCGTGTGGGCGTCGACGAAGCCGGGCACGACCGTGCGCCCGCGTCCGTCGATGACCGTGGCGCCGGGGACGAGCGTGATGCGCCGCGACACGTCGTCACCGGGCCCGACCGCCACGATGCGTCCCTGCCAGGCGGCCACCGACCCGTGTGCGATGGCGCTGATGTCGCCTTGCGCCACGCCGGCGCGCGGGGAAGGGCCGGCGCAGGTGGCCACCAAGTCGGCGTTGTCGATCAGGAAGTCCGCGCGGGTCATGGCGGTGGCCGCAGTATGGCGGAAACCTCGCCCGGCCGCATGCCGGCTACGAGCACGCGCTTCTGGCGGTGGCTATCCCCGGACACGATCGACACCGTGCGGGTGGGCACGCCGAGCGTGTCGGCAAGGAACTCGACGAGCGCGGCGTTGGCCTGTCCGTCGACCGGGGGCGCGGCCAGTCGCACCAGCAGCGCGCCGTTGCGCTCGCCGGCCAGCGCCGACTTCGACGCGCGGGGAATGACCCTGACCTCGACGACAGTGCCGCCGGGCCCCTCGCGCACCATGGCCGCCTCAGCCGTTCTGTGAACGGACGGCGTCGAGCGAGCCGGATCCGGCTGGCGTGATGCCGGTGCCGCTCTCGGAGCTGCGCGGCCGCATCAGGCGCACCTTGTCGTCGCGCTCGCGCGCATCCTGTTCGCGCACGAAGTCGAGCGTGTTCTTGAGCGCGTTGATGATGGCCTCGACCGACGTCTCGGTCTCGCGACGGCGCGAACGGAGCCCTTCGATCTCACGCTGCAGGTCTTCGAGCCGCCCCTGCGCCTTCTGAATGAGCAGGTCGGCGCGCGTCTCGGCCTCGCGCACGATGCGTTGGCCGTCGCGGTCCGCGGTTTCACGCAGTTCGTCAGCGAGGCGTTGGGCACTCACGAGTGTGTTCCTGAGGCTCTTTTCTTCAGACCGATGCTCCGCGAGTGCGCTCTCGAGCTTGGCCACGTCCTGCCGCAGGCGGTCGGACTCGCGCAACGCGCCTTCGTAGTCGTCGGCCACCTCGGCGAGCAAGGCGTCAACCTCGCCCCGGTCGTAGCCGCGCATGGCGGTCTTGAACTTCTGCTGTCGAAGGTCCAGTGGCGTGACGTTCATGATGACTGCTCCCTGCCCGCGGGCCAGGGCGCCGGGCCAGTGCTCAGCGCCGCTCGCCGAATATCGCGCTGCCGATCCGCACGATCGTCGCGCCTTCCTCGATGGCCACCTCGAAATCGTGGCTCATGCCCATCGACAACTCGCCCAGCCGCGGTGCCGGCACGCCCGCGGCCACCAGCTCGTCGCGCAGCGCGACGAGCTTCCGGAACCACGGCCGCGCCTCGTCGGGGTGGTCCACGGCGGGCGGCAGCAGCATCAGCCCCACCAGCTCTACCGCTGCGCATTCGGCCGCTGCCGCGAAGATTCCCGGCAGGTCGCTCGGCGCGGCCCCGTATTTCGTGACCTCGCCGGCGAGGTCGACCTGGACCAGCGCCCTCGGCCGCCGGCCGGCCGCCACCGCCCCCTCATCGAGCTTGCGCAGGAGCGAGGCGCTGTCGACGGCGTGAATCCAGTGAAAGGCCTCGGCGGCCTTGCGTGCCTTGTTCGATTGCAGGTGGCCGATGACGTGCCACCGGATCCTGTTGTCGGCCGCGTCCGCGATCTTCTGCAGGCCTTCCTGCACTTTGTTTTCGCCGAAGTCGAGCTGACCGGCGGCCACCGCAGCCACGACGCAGGCCGACGGGTAGGTCTTCGACACCGCCACGAGCCTGACCGCGTCGGGCGAACGGCCCGAGCGCCCGGCGGCGGCGGCGATGCGGGCACGAATGCCGTCAAGCCTGACGGCGATCGCGTCGGTGGGGTCGCTCACGCCACTGGCGGCTTGAGCTGGGCCACCATGGTTTTGGCCTGGGCGGCGAACTGGCCCGTGGGTGCCAGCTTGATGTACTGCTCGAAGGAGGCGACGGCGTCAGGCACCTTGCCCTCGTTGAGCAGCGCCATCCCGAGCTGGAAGCGCGCGTCGGCGTTGGTCGGGTCGGCCTTGGTGGCCTCTTCGAACTTCGCCTTTGCTTCGGCGATCTTCCCGGCGTTCCACAGGATGATGCCCTGGTTGTAGATGGCGTCGGCATTGCCGGCCGGGGCTGTCGCGGCGGCTCTGGCACTGACCGCGGCGGCTTCGTCGAAGCGCTTCTGGTTGTTGTACAGCGTGGCCAGCGAGTTGAGTGTCTCGGGATGGTCGGCCCGAATCTCGAGGGCCTTCTTCCAGCTCTCTTCCGCCTGTTTCTCGTCTTTCTTCTGCAGGTAGGCGTAGCCGATGTTGAAGTAGCACTCGTGGCACGCTGGCTGCGCGGCCAAGGCGGCCTGGAAGCGCGCGATGGCGGTGTCGAAGTCGTTGCCTCGACTGGCCGCGACGCCGTCGTCGAAGGCCTTCTTCAGCTCCGCCATTTTGGGGTCGACGCCCGCCGGCACCGTGGACAGGGTAATGGTGACCTCGGAGGTGTTTCCCGTGCGGATGCGCGTTTCAGTCCCGCCAGTGCCGAGCTTCTCGGTCGTGGCGGTCACGCGGTAGGTGCCCGACTGCAGGCCGAGTTGCACGAACTCCCCGCGCTTGTCGCTCTTGGTGGTGAGCTTGCGGCTCATGCCCTCGATGAATTCGATGGTGACGACGGCGTCGGGCACGGGCTTGCCGCCCGAATCGATAACTTTGCCTTTTACGAGCCCGGTCTGGGCCACCGCGGGCGCGGCGACGGCCAGCACCACGGCGAGAGCAAGAAACCTGAAAAGAACACGGTGGGTCATGGCGTGCGTGAGCCTCCTCGGCTCAGTGTAGCGCGAAGCGACCACCAATGGCGGCCGGCTGAATAGTGACCGTTCACGGCGTCGATCACTCGAAAAAGCGCCGGACTTCATCGATCGAGTAGGTGACCGGTGCCGGCGGTAACGATGCGAGAAAGCGCCGTCCATACCCCATCGTGCGCACCCGTGGGTCCAGAATGGCGAGCACGCCGCGGTCGTTACGATGGCGGATCAGCCGGCCCAGGCCCTGCAGCAGCGCGAGAATCGCCAGCGGCACCTGGTAGTCGTCGAAGGCGCTGGCGCCGCGGGCCGCGAGGGCCTCGATACGCGCGGCCACGATGGGGTCCCCCGGCGACACAAATGGCAGTTTGTCGATGATGACGGCGCTCAGCTGGTCGCCCTGCACGTCCACGCCCTGCCAGAACGACGACGTCGCAAACAGCACGGCGTTCGGCGTGCGCCGGAAGTCGTCGAGCAGCACCGACCGCGGCGCTGTGCCCTGCACGATCATCGGGTACTCGAGCTCGGGCTCGAGCAGCCGCACCACCGCGCGCATCGTGGCGTAGCTCGTGAACAGGACGAACGCGCGGCCGCGCGAGCAGCGCAGCAGCTGACCTGTTTCCCACGCCACGGCCTCGGCGTAGCGCTCCTCGCGCGGCAGCGGCATCCGGCGCGGCAGATAGAGCAGCGTCTGCGTGCGGTAGTCGAACTCCGACGGCACCGACATGGCGCCGGCATCCTCGAGGCCCAACCGTTGCTTGATGTAGCCGAAGCCGCCATCCACGCTGAGCGTCGCCGAGGTGATGAGCGTGGCCCGCCGCTGTCCTGCGACCAGGTCGCGCACGATGCGCGACACATCGATGGGCGAGGCGCGCAGCAGCACGCTGCGGCCCCGCACCTCGAGGAAGTAGACGTAGCCGGGGTCGGAGGCGGCGAGCAGGAACCGCAGCTCGTCGGCGAGCTCGCTCGCGCGTCGCGCCACGGTGGCGAGGTCTTCGCCGGGCCGGGTGACGGCGCCCTCCTCGACCGGCGTGGTCGCCGCAAGTGCCAGCGTCGCCTGCAGGCCGTCGAGCGCGCCCGCAAGGTTCAGGCCGGTGTGCAGGTGGTCGGCGAACCACTCCGGCGTGAGCCGAAGCCGGTCGTCGCTTCTGCTCATGCGAGCCAGCGCCAGGGCACTGAAGAAGGCGCGCTGGTGATCGACGACTCGCATCACGCCGCGGCGCGCGTCGTGCGCGCGCGGGTCACTGGCCCGGCCCTGGCCGATGGCGGCCTCGGCGTCGCGGGCCAGGTCGTCGAGCCGGTGGTTGCTCACCGCTTTGCCGAAGTACTGCGTGGCCACGTCTTCCAGCTGGTGCGCCTCGTCCACCACCAGATGTCCGCATGTCGGAATCACCGCGCCGTAGTCGCTTTCGCGTACGGCGGCGTCGGCGCACAGCAGATGGTGGTTCACGATCACGACGTCGCTCTCGGCGGCGCGTTGCCGCATGCGTGTGACGTAGCACTCGCTGTGGCGCGGACACTCGGAGCCAAGGCACGTCTCGGCCGTGGCCGACACCTCGTGCCAGAGCGCCAGGTCTTCAGGCAGCTCGGCCAGCTCCGCGCGGTCGCCAGTGGGCGTCTGCGGCAGCCAGTGCTCGATCACCGGCAGGAAGATCGCCTCGTCGGACGACAGGCGCGAGCCGCGCACGGCCTGACGCGATTTGTATTCTTCGAAGCGGTGCAGGCACAGGTAGTTGGCGCGGCCTTTCATGCAGGTGGCGGTGAACGGCACGCCGAGCGCCTCTCGCAGCAGGGGCACGTCCTTGCTGTAGATCTGTTCCTGCAGGTTCTTCGTGCCGGTCGAGATCAGCACGCGGTGTCCGCTCAGAATCGCCGGCACCAGATACGCCATCGTCTTACCGGTGCCCGTGCCGGCTTCGGCCAGCAGCACACCGCCGTCTTCGAGAATGCCAGCCATGGCGGCCGCCATGCGGCGCTGGCCGTCGCGCGGCTCGAACTGCGGCAGCGCGCGGGCCAGCGGGCCGTCGTCGGCAAACGCGCGCGCGACCGCGTCTACGAGACGGACGGGGCCCGGTACAGCGGGAACGTCTGGCACAGCTGCTCGACCTCGGCCTTTACGGCCGAGACCACGGCCTGGTCGTCCGGCGCCGCGAGGACCCGCGAGATGAGCGCCGCGATGGTGCCCATCTCGCGCGCACGCATGCCTCGCGTGGTGACCGCCGGGGTGCCCAGGCGGATGCCGCTGGCAACCATCGGCGGATTCGTATCGAACGGAATGGCGTTCTTGTTCACCGTGATGGCGGCGCGTCCGAGGGCGGCCTCGGCCACCTTGCCGGTCAGGCCCTTCGAGAACACATCCACGAGCACGAGATGATTGTCGGTGCCGCCGCTCACCACCCGGAATCCGGCCGCCGACATGCCTGCGGCGAGCCCCGCCGCATTGGCCACGACATGGCGCTGGTAGTCGGCAAACGCAGGTTCGGCCGCCTGTTTGAAGCACACGGCCTTGGCCGCGATGATGTGCATGAGCGGCCCGCCCTGGATGCCTGGAAAGACCGCGCGGTCGATGTCCTTGGCGTGCGCCTGGCGGCACAGAATCAAGCCCGCGCGCGGGCCGCGCAGCGTCTTGTGGGTGGTGGTCGTGACGAAATCCGCGTGGGGCACCGGACTCGGGTGCAGGCCCGTGGCCACGAGGCCGGCGATGTGCGCCATGTCGACCATGAACAGGGCGCCGGTCTTTCTGGCAATGTCGGCCATGCGCGCAAAGTCGATCACGCGCGCGTAGGCGCTGGCGCCGGCAATGAGCAGCCTGGGCGTGTGCTCCAGCGCCAGCCGCTCCACCTCGTCGTAGTCGATACGCTCATCGTTCTGACGCACGCCGTACGGCACGATGTTGAAGTACTTGCCTGAGAAGTTGAGGGGATGGCCGTGGGTGAGGTGGCCGCCGTGGGCCAAGCTCATGCCCAGGATCGTGTCGCCGGGCTTCAGCGTGGCCAGCAGCACGGCCATGTTGGCCTGGGCGCCCGAGTGCGGCTGCACGTTGGCGTGCTCCGCGCCAAAGAGCGCCCTGGCTCGTGCGATGGCGAGCGCCTCGACGACGTCCACGTGCTCGCAGCCGCCGTAGTAACGCTTGCCTGGATACCCCTCGGCGTACTTGTTCGTGAGCACCGACCCGGCGGCTTCGAGTACCGCGACGCTGACGAAATTCTCCGAGGCGATGAGTTCGAGTCCGGATTCCTGTCGGTGCTCTTCGTGCGCGATGGCGGCGGCCACGTCTGGGTCGGCCTCGGCAAGCGGGCGCCGGAACATGGCCTGGTCGAGGGTATCGCTCATGGGATCCTGGATGTGCCGCACGGGCCGGCTACGACTGGTCGCCGCGAAGGCGTCGCGACTCGATCTGCTGAATTTTCTGGACGCGCTGGGCATGGCGTCCGCCTGCAAACGGCGTGTTCAGGAACACGTCGAGGAGACGTTCGGCTTCGGCGGCCGGCGTGCGCCGCGAGCCGACCGCGAGCACATTGATGTCGTTGTGCTCGCGGGCGATCCGGCCCTCGTCGACGTCGAGGATGGACGCTGCGCGGATCCCCGCCACCTTGTTGGCGGCGATCGCCATGCCCACGCCGCTGCCGCAGACGAGAATGCCGCGGTCCGCTGACCCGCTGGCCACCGCATCTGCAACCGCCCTGGCGAAATCAGGGTAGTCGACCGACGTGGTCGAGGTCGTGCCGAAGTCGCGCCAGCGCACGCCGCGCGCGTCGAGCATGGGCTTCAGCGCTTCTTTCAACTCGAAGCCCGCATGATCGGCGCCGAGCGCGATAAACATGCCGAAATTGTACACTACGGCTCAATGAGCGCTGTTGCCATCTCGCCCCGCGGTGAAACGCGCCTGCGCCACGGTCACCCATGGATCTACCGGTCGGACGTCGCCGCGGGCGAGGCCGAGGCCGGCGACATCGTGCTCGTGCGCGGCGCCCGGGACCGCCCACTCGGTCACGCGATGTTCAGCGATCAGTCGCAGATCGCGTTGCGTATGTTGACGCGCGACGACCGTCCCATCGACGCGGCATTCTGGCGCGGGCGTCTGCAGGCGGCCATCGCGTTTCGCGACACGCTCGGCATCGATGCCTCTGCCCGGCGGCTGGTGCACGGCGAGGCCGACCTCTTGCCGTCGCTCATCGTGGATCGCTACGGCGACGTCCTGGTGATCCAGACATTGTCGCAGGCTACTGACCGGCTGCTGCCCGATCTGACGCGGTGGCTGGTGGAGCTGACCGGCGCCACCGGCGTGCTCGAGCGCAACGACCCGCGTGTGCGCCAGCTCGAGGGGCTCGAAGCGCGGGTGTCGGTTGTGCACGGCCACGTGCCCGACCTGGTGCCCGTGCACGAGGGGTCCATCGAATACGACGTCGACGTGCGCCACGGTCAGAAGACGGGGCTCTTCCTCGACCAGCGCGAGAATCACGCGGCCGCGGCCACCTACGCACGCGGGCGCCTGCTCGACGCCTTCAGCTATCACGGAGGATTCGCATTGGCGATGGCGCCGGGCTGCGCCAGTGTCGAGGCCCTCGACGCCTCCGCCGACGCCGTCGAGCACATCCGCGCCAACGCGGCCCGCAACCGTTTGCCGCAGGTGCAGGCGCGCGAAGCCAACGCCTTTGACGAGATGCGACGGCTCGAGAAGACCGGCGCGAAGTTCGACACCGTCGTGCTGGACCCGCCGGCCTTTGCCAAGAACAAGGGGGCGCTCGAGAAGGCGCTGGCGGGCTATAAAGAGATTAACCTGCGGGCCCTGCGGCTGCTCGAGCCCAACGGCGTGCTGGTGACCTGCTCCTGTTCCTACCACGTTGACGACCTCACCTTTGTGGACGTCATCCATTCAGCGGCGGTGGACGCTGGGTGCCAGGTGTCGATCGTGGAGCAGCGGACCCAGGCCCGCGACCACCCGGTGCTGCTCGGTGTGCCGGAGACTCGGTATCTGAAGTGCTTCATTCTGCGCAAGCTCGGCTGAGCTGCTGCCTCGTGCAGGTGCTGCGGGGTACGTCCGGTGGGACCATCCGCTAGGCTCGTCACGGCCACGCCGCCTTCGCGGCGTGGGCCGCAGTCGGATGACGCCCACGCCCGTTCGACCTGCTCGCCGTTCAGTTGGGCGCCGGTGTGTGCCGCGACCCGCTCAATCGCGGGCCATGGCAGAATCACTTGCTGAACCATGACCAATCAACACCCGGGGACCAGACCGATGGCAGGCACGTCAACGAAGGAAACTCTGGGATTCCAGGCCGAGGTCTCTCAGCTTCTGCAGCTGATGATTCATTCTCTGTACGGAAACAAGGAGATCTTCCTCCGCGAGCTCGTCTCGAACGCCTCCGATGCCGCCGACAAGCTGCGGTTCGAGGCCATGACCGACGGCGCCCTCTTCGAGCACGATGCCGAGCCTCGCATCCGCGTCAGCTACGACGCGGCGGCGCGCACGACCACCGTGTCCGACAACGGCATCGGCATGTCCCGGCAGGACGTCGTCGACAACATCGGCACCATCGCGAAGTCTGGCACGCGCGAGTTCCTTGCGCAGTTGACGGCCGACCGCGCCAAGGACGCCCATCTCATCGGACAGTTCGGCGTGGGCTTCTACGCCGCGTTCATCGTGGCCGACCAGGTGACGCTCGTCACCCGGCGAGCGGGCCTTGCTCCGGAGCACGGCGTCAGGTGGGAGAGCACGGGGGACGGCAGCTACACGGTGGAAACCGTGGAGAAGGCCACGCGCGGCACCGACATCATGCTGCACCTGCGACCCGACGAAGACGAATTGCTGTCGGGCGATCGTCTGCGGGATATCCTGCGCAAGTACTCCGACCACATCGCCGTTCCGATTCTGATGAAGAAGGAACAGTGGGACGGCGAGGCCAAGGCGCAGGTCGCTACCGACGAGGACGAACAGGTCAACCGGGCCTCGGCGCTCTGGGCTCGCTCCAAGAGCGACATCACCGAGGAGCAATACCACGAGCTGTACCGGCACGTGGCGCACGACGCGGAGGCGCCGCTCGCCTACACACACGCCAAGGTGGAAGGGCGGCAGGAGTTTACGCTCCTCCTCTACCTGCCCACACGGGCGCCGTTCGACCTGTGGGACCGCGAGCATCGGCGCGGCGTGAAGCTGTATGTGCGTCGCGTCTTCATCATGGACGACGCGGAGCAGCTGATTCCGGCCTACCTGCGCTTCGTGCGGGGCGTGGTTGACTCGAACGACCTGCCGCTCAATGTGTCACGGGAGATCCTGCAGCAGTCCAAGGACGTGCAGGCTATCCGGACGGCGGCCATCAAGCGTGTGCTGACGCTGCTCGAGGAACTGGCCGACAAGGAATCGGCCAAGTACCAGACGTTCTGGAAGACGTTCGGACGGGTGCTCAAGGAGGGTATCCCGGAGGATCAGGCCAACCGTGATCGACTGGCCAAGCTCCTGCGGTTCTCTTCCACGCACAACCTGGACGACGAGCAGACCGTGTCGCTTGCCGACTACGTCGGCCGCATGAAGGACGGCCAGACGGCCGTCTACTGCATCACGGCCGATGGCTACGGCGCGGCCCGGAACAGCCCGCACCTCGAGATCTTCCGGAAGCTCGGCATCGAGGTGCTGCTGCTGCACGAGCGCGTCGACGAGTGGGTGATGTCCTCACTCCACGAGTTCGACGGCAAGCGGCTGCAGTCGGCCGCGGCAAAGGACCTCGACCTCAGCGCCATCGGCGGCGAAGCGCCCAGACCGGGGGCGAGCACGCCGACCGGCGAGCACGCCCCGCTGCTCGAGCGCATGCAGACAGCGCTCAAGGACCGCGCCAGCGCGGTGCGGGTGACCAACCGGCTGACCGACTCGCCCGCGTGTCTTGTGAGCAGCGAGGACGGTCTGAGCACGAACCTCGAGCGAATGCTGAAGGCGGCCGGGCAGGCGGTGCCGGCCTCAAGGCCTATCTTGGAGGTGAACCCGTCGCACCCGATTGTGCGACGGCTCGCCGACGAAACCGATCCGATGAAGTTCGGCGACTGGAGCCAGATTCTGTTCGATCAGGCCACGCTCGCCGAAGGCGGGCACATCGAAGACCCAGCGGCATTCGTCAAGCGGCTGAACGGGTTGATGCTGACGCTGGCCGGGGCCGGACCATCCCGCGTCTGGACACCCGGCAGCTGACGGCACCCTTTGGCACGCTCCCCCGTCGCTCGGGGAAGCCCTGCCGTGGCGTCCTGAAGGCCGGCGAGGCCGGTCTTCCCCTCGCCGATTTGGTACGCAAGCATGGCATCAGCCGCAGAGCCTTTGATGAACAGGTTCATCTGGACCCCGACGGGCCGCGACGTGCTTGCGGACGGGCAGGTGACGGTGACGGGGAACGTGGTGTCCGGCAGCGTCACCTTACCGACAAAAGAGCCGTTGGGTGCGACCCACAAGTAGCCGTCGCACTTCTTCATCAGGACATCCCAGGTGCTGGTGCCGTCGCTGCACGGTCCGACGCTACCGGTATGAGTCAGCTTCAAGAGGCCGGGTCCAAGCACGTAGGTCACCGCCGCCGCGCACCGCGCTCGGCTGCCTCAACCGCTGACGGTCCCGCGTGGCGCTCTGCTCTCTTGGGGGGGTGTCGCCGTGGGCGCATCACGGCGACACGCCAACCTCCGCTGGGGCCACGGATCTGGGAACCGGGATTCCGCGCAAGCTCCGCTGAGGCCTGCCTCCTGCAGGTATTTCGAGGGATATCCCATAGACATCTAGAGACTAGCCGCTCGAGCCGATATGTGAGTAGAATCCCCGACTACGACAACTTTTCAGCTCCTGGAGGACCGACGATGAATTACGGTCAGACTCGCGGCCTGTTCGTGGGCGCGTTCGCAGTGACAGCGTTGATAGCAGTGCCCTCGTTCGCGCAGACCGCCGCGAACGCTCCGACGTTTACCAAAGACGTCGCGCCGATCTTCCAGTCGAAGTGCGAGTCGTGCCACCGGCCCGATTCAATTGCGCCGATGTCGCTTGTGACCTACGAGCAGAGCCGCCCCTGGGCGCGCTCGATTCGTGACCGCGTCCAGACCCGCCAGATGCCGCCCTGGCATCTTGACAAGACGCTGGGCATCCAGCAGTTCCAGAACGACCGGTCGTTGTCGGACGCCGAAATCGACACCGTCGTGAAGTGGGTGGCCGCGGGCTCGCCCAAGGGCGACATGAAGGACATGCCGAAGCCGGTCGACTGGCCGAGCGACGACGTGTGGAACTTCGAGAAGGCGTACGGCAAGCCCGACCTCATCATCAAGTCGCCGAAGTACACCCAGAAGGCCGTCGCGATGGACGCCTGGTACAAGCCCGTCGTGGCGACCGGCTTGACCGAAGAACGCTGGGTGCGCGCGATCGAAATGCGTCCCGGCACGCTGAAGGGCCGCAAGATCACCCACCATGCCCTGGCGCGTCTGCAGCAGAACGACGGCGAGACCGGCCAGCCGGTCGCGCGCGACGGCGACGATCCGGGTCCAGGCCTGTTCATGGAATGGGCCGTGGGCAAGCAGGGCGAGATCATGCGCGAGAACTCGGGCAAGCTCATGAAGCCCGGGTCGAAGATCGTGTGGGACATCCACTACCACGCCGTTGGTGAAGACATCACCGACGAGGTGGAACTCGGCATCTACTTCTACCCGAAGGGCCAGGAGCCGAAGTTCCGCCAGACCCTGGCGCTCTTCAGCGGCATCACGGGCGGCAACCGCGCGCTCGACATCGCGCCCAACTCGATGAACGTGTCGCAGAACTTCCATGTGATGAAGAAGGCCGGTCGCGTCGAGAACTTTCAGCCCCACATGCACCTGCGCGGCAAGGCCATGTCGATGGAAGCCATTCTGCCCACTGGCCAGGTGCAGATGCTCAATCAGGTCAGCGACTACAGCTTCAACTGGCACACCAACTACGTCTACACCGATGACGTGGCACCGCTCCTGCCCAAGGGCACCATCCTGCGCATCACCTCGTGGCACGACAACACCGCCGCCAACAAGAACAACCCCGATCCGAACCAGTGGGTCGGCTGGGGCGACCGCACGGTCGACGAGATGGCGCATGCGTGGGTCAATGTGACCTACATGGACGACGCCGATTTCCAGGTGGAAGTCGACAAGCGCAAGGCCAAGACCGCGACGACCACGGACCGTCAGCAGCAGTAGCGCGCGCCGGGTTCGCCGTGTAGATCAGAGTATTGTTCGGGGGTGCTGGCCTGTGTGGCGGCACCCCCGACGTGTTTGTCACGGAGAGATATCGCGATGGTGTTGACGTCCAAGATTCGTGCGTGGCTCGGGCCCGCGATCGTGGCGGGTGCTCTGTGGGCGGCCTCTGCGCCGGTTGCCGGCCAGTTGCCCCTGCCTGCTCTCAAGGACAGCGGCGAGTCGATCTATCCCGCGTTCGAAGGCTGGTACCAGAATCCGGACGGCAGTTACAACCTGTTGCTCGGGTACTACAACCGCAACATGAAGCAGACAATCGAGATTCCGGTCGGTCCGAACAACCGCATCGAGCCGGGCGGACCAGACGTGGGGCAGCCGACGTACTTCACGCCGCGCCGCGGCTGGGGGGTGTTTGCGATCAAGGTGCCGAAGGATTTTGGCAGCGAGAAGCGCTACACGTGGACGATCGTCGCCAACGGCAAGACGGCCGCGGTGCCGATCGGCCTCATCAAGGACTACCAGATCGAGCCGTTCAAGGATCAGGGCGAAGGGAACACGCCGCCCGTGTTGAAGTTCTCGCCCACGGGCAAGACGTTCACAGGGCCGCCCGTCGAGATCGCGCAGCAGCTGACTGGCGTTGTCGGGCAGCCGGTCACGCTCGACGTGACGACGACTGACGACATGCACACGGAGGAGGCCGAGGACCCCGCGTTTGCCAGCCGCAGGCCTCGTCTGCAGCAGTCGTGGCACAAGCACCGTGGTCCGGCCGGCGAGGTGAAGTTCGCAGAGCAGCGGCCCAAGATTGGCGACGACGGCAAGTCCACGACGACCGCCACCTTTCCGGTGGCCGGTGAGTACATCCTGCGCGCGCAGGCCAATGACAACTCGGGCGAAGGCGGCGGCGGGTTTCAGTGCTGCTGGACCAACGCCTATGTGAAGGTCACGATCAAGTAACGCGCGTTTTCCGCGTGGTCAAGCCAAGCCGGTCGGCAACTGCCGACCGGCTTTTTGTTTTCCTGCGGCGTCGTTTCTCCAAGTCGTCGAATTGTCTTCTAGTGTGGATGCTGTTTCGCAATGCGAACAAGCGTTCAAGCTCATACAGGCCCGTGTTTATTGATCTTTTTTACGATCCGCCGTTGACTCGCGCTCCTCACACTTGTAGCCTTTCTAGTGCGCGGGTCCCCACGCTGGCCCATTCGCGCCTGACCAGGCGTACCCGCAATTCTTGGAGGTTGGACCATGTCGAGTAGAACCAGGCTGGCGCTCGCGCTGTGCCTCGCGGTTGTCGGAGCGGGCATTCTGTCGTCGCCTGCCTACGCACAGAGCGCCATCAGCGGTGTCGTGAAGGACGAGTCGGGCGCCGTCATGCCCGGCGTATCGGTGGAAGTTGCGAGCCCCGCCCTCATTGAGAAGTTGCGTAGCGCCGTCACCGACGAGAAAGGCGCCTATCGCATCATCGACCTGCGCCCAGGGAAATACGAGATGACGTTCACGCTGCAGGGCTTCAACGTCATCAAGCGCGACCTCGAACTGCCATCCAACTTCGTAGCCACCATCAACGCCGAACTCAAGGTGGGCACGCTCCAGGAATCCGTGACGGTGTCGGGCCAGTCGCCGCTCGTCGACGTGCAGAGCAACGTCAAGCAGCAAGTGCTCTCGCGCGACGTGCTCGACGCAGTGCCCACCGCACGCACGATCCAGGGCCTGGGCCAGCTGGTGCCCGGTGTGGTCCTGAGCACGCCCGACGTGGGCGGCTCGCGCGCCATGCAGCAGACCTACTTTGCCGTCCGCGGCACGGGTGCGGCCCAGACCGTGGTGATGGTCGATGGCCTGATGACCAACGGTCTGATGGGCGACGGCGCGGTCAACGCGTATCACAACGAAGCGATGGTGCAGGAAGCCGTGTACATGACCTCCGGCGGCAATGCCGAGACCCTGACGGCGGGCGTCAACATGAACCTCGTGCCGAAGGACGGCGGCAACCGCTTCACCGGCGGTGTGAAGTACGCCAAGAGCCCCGCCGCCTGGCAGGGCGACAACCTCACCGACGAGCTGCGCGCGAAGAACGTGCGTGCGGTCGACAAGATCTCGAATTTCTTCGAGTTCAACCTCGAGCAGGGTGGTCCGATCGTGAAGGACAAGCTCTGGTTCTACGGCGCGTTCCGCAAGGCCCGCTACGACAAACCGATTGCCAACACCTTCAACCTTCCGGCCGGTGTGCCGGCGCCAGTGGGTTTCGCGCAGTGCCTGTCGGGTGCGGTCAGCTGCGAACAGGGCATCTCGCCCGAGAAGATGGACAACCCGATTGCCCGCCTCACCTGGCAGGCTTCCCAGCGGAACAAGTTCGCGGTGTACTACGACCGCGCGCTCCGTCTGCGCGCCGGTGCCATGGGCGCCAACACCGACC
Source organism: Acidobacteriota bacterium (assembly GCA_031376505.1). Classification (GTDB taxonomy): domain Bacteria; phylum Acidobacteriota; class Vicinamibacteria; order Vicinamibacterales; family UBA2999; genus CADEFD01. The sequence goes on along the minus strand of JANMDX010000060.1, from coordinate 30,608 downwards.
CCAAGACCGCGTCGGTGCTCTGGAACACGCCCATCTTCGCGACCGGTTCCGCCAAGTGGACCTCCACGCTCTCGTCGAGCCTGCTGCTCGAGACCGGTTTCTCGTTCAACCGCGAGCGCTACGACAACCTGTATCAGCCTGGGATCTTCGCCGAACGCAATACGCCAGAGTGGTTCCGCAACGTGCGCAAGAACGACAGCAGCACGGGCTTCCTGTGGAACGCGTCAGCGGCCCAGCTCGGTAACTATCCCGACCGCTACAACGGCTCGATGGCCCTGTCGCGCGTGTCGGGCTCGCATAACGCCAAGGTGGGCGTGCTCTACGGCGGCGGCATCTACCGCCGCTACAACAACGCCAACGGCGATCTGTATCAGACCTACAACAACGGCGTGCCGTTGCAGGTCACGGTGCTGAACACCCCCCTGCAGGTGCAGGAGAACATGGACGCGCAGATTGGCCTCTTCGTGCAGGATTCCTGGCGCCTGAACAACGTCACGATCAACTACGGCGTGCGGTACGACTACCTGAAGCAGAGCATCGTCGGCCAGGACGCGCAGATCGGCCGCTTCGCCAACTCGCCCGCCTACGGCGACTCGAGCCTGCCGGTGTGGAAAGACTTCTCGCCGCGCACGTCGGTCGTGTGGGATATCTTCGGCGACGGCAAGACGGCGGTGCGCGCCGGCTTCAACCGCTTCATGACGGCGCAGACCACGGGCTACGCGCAGCTCTACAGCCCGACGGCGCTGACCACAGCGAACCTCGCCTGGCAGGACCTGAACGGCGACGACATCGCCCAGGGCGAGCGCGGCTGCACGTTCGGCGCCGCGGGTTGCGAGATCAACTTCGGACAGCTGCCGGCCAACTTCGGCATCCGGTCGCTCGCCACCCCCGCTGACGACTTGCAGCGGCCGGGGCAGTGGTCGTTCAATCTCGGCGCGACGCAGGAGGTGATGAACCGACTCACGCTGTCGCTCGAGTGGTACCGCAACACGTTCACCGACCTCACCGAACGCAACAACGTGCTGCGCAACGCCAACAGCTACACCCCCGTGGATGTGGTCAGCCCGCTCGACGGCCGGGTCATCACGGCCTACAACGTGAAGACTGAGTTCGCCACGGCGGTGCAGAACGTCGACGCCACCGACAAGGACATCTCGCGCGTCTACAACGGCTTCGAGCTGGGCTACAGCGCGCGGCTGCCTCGCGGAGCGCGCGTGTTCGGCGGCTTCAACCTGGAGCGCACGCTCTCCAACACCTGCAGCGCCGGCACCGATCCGAACTTCACGCTCTTCTGCGACCAGAGCCAGAACGGCCTGCCCTGGCAGAAGCAGTTCAAGATTGCCGGCACCTTCCCGTTGCCCTGGTACGGCATCACCGTCAGCACCGCCATTCAGAGCCTCAACGGCTACCTGATTGGCACTGGCGCCGTGCCCTACGGCGTGTTCACCGCCGGCACGGGCTTCGCGCAGCCCAACGGCCAGAGCACGTTCTGGCAGGTGGCGCGCACCACGCGGTACGCCCCCACCTGCACGGGCCCCTGCCGTCCAGGCGAACTCGTGATTCCTGGCCTCAACACGGCCACGCTGAATGTGCCGCTCGTGGCACCGGAAAGCGAATTCATGCCGCGCGTGAACCAGGTGGACTTCTCGGTGAGCAAGTCGTTCACCTTGCGCAACTTCCGGATTCTGCCGAAGCTGGATATCTTCAATGCGCTCAACTCCGACGACTTCACGTCGATTTCGACCGCTCAGTTTCAGGCGACCGCGTATCTGCAGCCAACGGTTGTGCTCCAGGGGCGCCTGATCCGTCTGGGCATGGACGTGTCCTGGTAACGATCCTGCGGCGGGCCCCGGAACGCTGAACCCGGGAACTGCACCGTACGAAACGCAAACAGGGGGCGGGCCGTCATGGCCCGCCCCCTGTTTGACGCCACGGACGTAACGGGATGTAACGGGGCCTGTCACCGTGACTCCGGGGGATATACTCAAAACTGAGATGTACGCAGGGAACGCGACATCGTCGCGGCGGATCTGCGGGGCGCTGGCCCTGGCTGCGGCCATGTGCTCGCCGGTGGTCGCCGCCGCGCAAGACGGCGTACGCGACCTTGCCGGCCAGCCGGCGCGCCCTCTCACAGTCACTGCCGGTACATCGGCGACGGTGCTCGTATTCACCGCCGTCGATTGCCCGATCTCGGACCGCTACGCGCCTGAGTTACAGAGGTTGCGCGACGCGTATGCCCCGCGTGGCGTCCGCTTCTGGCTGGTCTACCCGAATGCCGGCGAGGCCCCGTCAGCCGCGCGCGCGCATGCCGGCGCCTTCAGCTACGCCCTGCCGGTAGTCCTTGATCCATTGGGGACACTGGTCGATGTCGCGAAGGTCTCGGTCACCCCGGAAGCGGCGGTGTTCGACGCCGCCGGGCGGCTGGTGTACCACGGCCGCATTGACGACCGCTATCTGGACTTCGGCGTCGACCGGCCCGTGCCAACGAGACGCGACCTGGCCGAGGCACTTCGGTCGGTGATCGCTGGCCGGCCGGTGGAGGTGCCTGAAACCCGCGCGGTCGGGTGCGCCGTCGTGCGGACCCAGCCATGAGCACCGTCGGGGTGCTCTGTTCGTGGCGCCGCTCATGCGGTGCGGCACTGGTCGCGTCAATGCTGTTTCCGCAGCGCGCCCCTGCTCAGCCCGCGCTCGTCGCACCCCCGCCTGTGTCTGCCTCACAGCGCGTCCCGTCCGCAGACGCCGCGCCGACGTTCAACCAGCACATCGCCCCGCTCCTGCACTCGCGCTGCGGCGCGTGCCACCGCCCCGGCGGCGCCGGACCCTTCAGCTTGCTCACCTTCGACGAGGTGAAGCGTCGCGCCGCGCAGATTGCCGCCGTCACGGGGAGTGGCTTCATGCCGCCGTGGAAGGCTGCCGCACACGCGGGTGGATTCGTCGCCCAGCCACGTCTGACGGCCGACGACGTCGCCCTGATCGCCACGTGGGCCAACGCGCCGATTGAAGGCCCAGGGGCTGCTCCGGCGCCTCCGCGTTGGCCGACGGGGTGGTACCTCGGCACGCCGGATCTGGTCGTGACCCTGCCGGCCAACTACACCCTGCCGGCCGAGCCGAGCGATGTGTTCCGGATCTTCGCCGTGCCGTTGCACGTGAATCGCCGCCGTTACGTGACGGGCATCGAGTTCGATCCCGGCAATGCGCGCGTCGTGCACCACGCGAACATCCGCATCGACACGACCGACGGCTCGCGCCGCATGGACGAGGCCGACCCGTCGCCTGGCTACGACGGCCTGATGGCGCGCAGCGCGGAGTATCCCGAGGGCCACTTTCTCGGCTGGACGCCTGGCCAGATCGCGCCCCTGGTCGCGCCCGACCTGGCGTGGCCGCTCGACCCTGGCACCGACTTGGTCGTGCAGCTGCACATGCAGACGAGCGGCAAGCCCGAAGCGGTGCGGCCGCGGATCGCGTTCTACTTCAGCGATGTGCCGCCTTCACGTACTCCGTCGATCCTGCGCCTGGGGTCGCAAGGCATCGACATCACGGCGGGCGATGGCCACTATGTGATCGCGGACCGCTACACCCTGCCAGTGGATGCCACGCTGCTGGCGGTGCAACCTCACGCGCACTACCGTGCGACTCTCGTGCGGGGTACTGCGACGTTCCCCGACGGCCGCACGGAGTCGCTCATCAGCATCGACGACTGGGACTTCCGCTGGCAACACGTCTATCGCTACGTCGAGCCGATCCGCTTGCCGAAGGGCACGATCGTGGCGATGCACTACACCTTCGACAACGCCCCCACGAATCCCCGCAATCCTCAGGTGCCGCCGCAACGTGTGCGCTGGGGGCAGCGGTCGTTCGACGAAATGGGCGACCTGTGGTTTCAGCTCGTGGCCGACGGCGACGCCGACCGTGAGCGCCTGCGCGGCGACGTCCGGGCCAAGATGACCGCCGAGGACTACATCGGCCTCGAGACGATGCTGGCGTCGGCCCCCGACGACACGGAGCTGCACGACGACGCGGGGGTCACCGCGCTCGCGCTTGGCCGGCCGGCGGATGCCGTCGGTCATTTCCGCGCCACGGCCAGGCGGCAACCAGAGTCTGCGCCGGCGCACTACAACCTGGGCACTGCGCTCACCCAGGCCGGCCTCTTCGACGACGCCATCGCCAGCTACGAGCGGGCGATCGCGCTGCGCCCCGGCTATGCCGTAGCCCTGGCAAACCTCGGCGACACCCTGGCCTCGGCGGGACGCGCGAACGAAGCCATCCGGCGCTATGAGGAGGCCGTGGCGGCCGACCCGTTGCTGCCAGAGGCGCACAACAGCCTGGGCGCGATGCTGTGGCGGCGCGGGGATCTCGATCGCGCGGAGCGCGAGCTGACACGGACGCTGGAGTTACGTCCGGCCTACGCAGAGGCGTTCTTCAATCTGGGACACGTGGCCGTTCGCCGCAAGGACATCAAGACTGCCGTCACCAACTTCCGGAAAGCAGCGGCCGCTAGTCCGGGGTGGCCCCTCGCGCTCACCACGGCCGCCTGGGTGCTGGCGACCGCCGCGGATCTGGACGTGCGGGCGCCGTTCGAGGCCGCGCAACTGGCGGAGCGAGCCGCATCACTCACGGGGCGGGCGGACCCGCGGGTGCTCGACGCGCTGGCCGTGGCCTACGCGTCGTCCGGACGCTTCGACGAAGCCGTGCAGACGGCCCGCGAGGCGCAAGGCAAGGCCTCCGGCTCGCTCGCCAAGGACATCGCCGCGCGGCTTGCGATGTTCGAGCGTCGTGAGGCCTTCGTCGACCAGCGCTAGGCGCTTGCACGAAGACTACGCCCGTCAGCCCGCGCGGACCTTGCACCCCTGCACGCGCCCGGATAACCTCGGCAGATGTCCCGAGTCCCGTCGCTGCCTGTCCTTGCCCTCGTCGCGGTCACTCTTGCCCAGTTCACTGTCGCGGGACAGTCGCCCGCGGTGCGCGGCTTCTCGAATGACACGCTGGCGGCCGAGCGCGCGCTCGAGGAGCGGTTTCGCGCGGTACCCGATGCCGCCCGCTTGCGTGAATACATGAGGGCGATGTCGGCGGAGCCGCACGTCGCCGGCCGCCCTGGCTCAAAGGTGGTCGCCGACTACGCGCTGGCGCAGTTCAGGTCATTCGGACTGACGGCGGCGCTCGAGGAGTACGACGCCTACATGCCGTGGCCCACCGAGCGCCGCCTCGAGATGGTCGGGCCCACGGGCCGGACGCTCGTCATCCAGGAGCCGCCGGTGCCCCAGGATCCCGATTCGCTCGACAACGAGCAGACGCCCACTTTCAACGCCTACTCGGCCGACGGCGATGTCACGGGCGAGGTGGTCTACGTGAACTACGGCATGCCCGCCGACTACGAGCAGCTCGAGAAGCTGGGCGTGAGCGTGAAGGGGAAGATCGTGCTGGCGCGCTACGGCGGCGGCTGGCGCGGCATCAAGCCCAAGGTGGCCTACGAGCACGAGGCGATCGGCTGTCTCATCTACTCGGATCCGAAAGACGACGGGTACTTTCAGGGCGAGGTCTATCCCGACGGGCCGTACCGGCCCGAGTTCGGCGTGCAGCGCGGCAGTGTCATGGACATGCCGATTCACACGGGCGATCCGCTCACGCCCGGCTGGGGCTCAACCCCCGGAGGGCGTCGGCTCGCCCCCGCCGACGCCAAGACGATCTTGAAGATTCCGGTGATGCCGATTGCGTGGGGCGACGCCCTGCCGCTCTTCCAGGCCATGAAGGGCCCAGTTGCGCCCACGGACTGGCGCGGCGCGTTGCCAGTCACCTACCGCGTGGGTGCTGGTCCCGCGAAGGTGCGGCTCAAGCTCGTGCACGAATGGAAGGCGCGGCCCCTCTTCAACGTGGTGGTCCGGATTCCTGGCGCGACGTTGCCCGACGAGTGGGTGATGTTTGGAAACCACCACGACGCGTGGGTCAATGGCGCCGACGATCCGCTGAGCGGCGCCGTCTCACTCATGGAAGTGGGCCGCGGCCTGGGCGAGCTGCTGAAGTCCGGCTGGCGTCCGGCCCGTACGATCCTTCTGGCCCTGTGGGACGGTGAAGAGTGGGGCCTGCTCGGTTCTACCGAATGGGCCGAGGCCCACCGCGACGAGCTGAACGGCAAGGGCGTGGTGTACATCAACACTGACGGCACGGGGAAGGGCTGGCTGAGCGCCGGCGGATCGCATTCGCTGCAGCAGTTCATCAGCGAGGTCGCGCGCGACGTGAACGACCCGCGCACCGGCAAGCCCGTGCTCGAGATGGCGCGTACGAAGGCCATTGCGGGCCTGCCCGAAGCCGACCGCGCGGAGGCCGAGAAGGATCCGAACATCCGCATCGCGCCGCTCGGCTCCGGATCGGACTTCACGCCGTTCCTGCAGCACCTCACGCTGGCCTCGCTCAACCTGGGCTTCGGTGGCGAGAGCCCGGGTGGCGTCTACCACTCCGTCTACGACTCGTTCGAGTGGTACACGAAGTGGAGCGACGGCGATTTCATCTACGGGCGTGCGCTCGCGCAGGTGACCGGCACGGCTGTGCTGCGATTGTCGGAAGCCGCGGTGCTGCCGTTCCGGTTCTCAGACATGTCCGACACGCTGTCCCGCTATGTGGCGGAGGTGCAGAAGCTCCACGCGGGCAAGGCCGGTGCGCCCGCCATCGACTTCGCGCCGCTCCTTGGCGCCGTGAATGGCTTGTCGAAAGCATCGATGGCCTTCGAGAAGGCGCAGGCTGGTGTGCCGGGCGCCAGCGCACGTGCCCTGCAAACGCAGCAGGAGGCGCTCAAGGTCGTGAACCAGCTGGTGTTCTCGTCGGAGCGCCGGCTCGGCAACGATGCGGGCCTGCCGCGCCGCGAGTGGTTCAAGCATCAGATCTACGCGCCGGGCTTCTACACCGGTTACGGTGTGAAGACGCTGCCGCAGATCCGCGAGGGACTCGAAGAAGGGCAGTGGGACGAGGCGCGCCAGGGCGTGACCAAGGTGGCGGCCGCGATCGCCAGCCTCACCGAGCAGGTGGACCGCGCCACGGCGGGCCTCTCTCGAGTCGTCAAGTAGCCGCGCTCGCGCCACCGGATTAGAATTGACGCCCCGTGGTCAGGACGGATCGGGGCCGCTGCGCCACGGCGCCGCCAGTCCAGAAAGGCGGACGTCCATGAGAGTCGCTGCATACCTGTTGGTGTTGCTGGTTGGGACCGGCTGCAGCCAGAAGGACGCCCCCACTGCGCCGTCGGGTCCGGCCGTGGGGTTTTTCGTCACCAGCCAGACGAGCACTACGGGTAATCTCGGAAGCCTTGCCGGCGCCGATGCGACCTGTCAGCGCCTGGCCGCCGCGGCCGGCCACGGCAACCGGACCTGGCGCGCCTATCTGAGTGCCGAGCGCGACCCGGCCAATGGCAATCAACCGACTCACGCCCGCGACCGAATCGGACGTGGGCCGTGGCACAACGCGGCGCTCGCGCTTGTCGCCAACCATGTGGGCGAGCTCCACGCGCGCGCTGGCGACGCCGCGGTATTCGTCGATGAACGCGGCCAGCGCATCAACGGCCAGTGGACCGGCTCGCCGACGCCCAATCAGCACGACATTCTGACCGGCTCGAACGCCGACGGCACGGTCGCGACCGGCCTGACCTGCAACGACTGGACGTCGGACTCGGCGGCCGTGACCGCCCAGGTTGGCCATGCCGACGGCCTCGGCCCCAACCAGAGCACCGCGGGTGCATTGGCCTCGTGGAACGCGGCCCACACCGCGCAGAACTGCGCCGACACGGCTCCGCGCGGTGGCTCTGGCCGCTTTTACTGCTTCGCACGGTAGTCTTCGGGGACGAGCCGCCCGCAAGAGGTGGGTCACCCCCGGAAGCGGGTGGTCATCCACCGCGCGGCGAAGTCCACGAGCGATCGCGCGTCGACACGTTCGCTCCGGGCGTGTCCCACGGGCCCTTGGGGCGATGGGTGCGTCGCAAGATACTCTCGCAGGATGACGGCGAAGTAGTCCTCGCCCGGCCAGTCCACGATCCCGATGCTGTCGTCGAGGCACTCGACGACGCGAAGCTCGGGGCCACCTGGCCCGACTACGCGCCGGTGCCGGCGGACACGGCGCTTGTCGGGTACGTGTGCCAGGTACTCGGCGTAGTGGACGAGCGTGACGCTGTTTTCGTCGGCGCCCAGGCGGAGCACCGAACCGCCAGCGTCCACGAGGCGCCCGAGGGGCGAGCCCGGTCCGTAGTAGTCGTCCCACGGCACGTCGCACGTGAACTCCCGCGCGCGCTTGCCGCGCGCCCCGAAGCGGCCTTCAGGATGGTTCGATACCAGGGTGCCTGGCGTGGTGCGAAACACCTCCGCGAGTACGCCGATCTCGGTGTCCGCGGGCGTGGTGTCGGCATCGAAGGGCTCGGCCGCGATGAGCAGCGCCTCGCGGGCGTCTTCGGTGTGGTCGTTGACCCACGACCAGTCGTCGCGGGCGCCGAGGGTCATGAGCAACGTGCCGGCCGGGCCCACGACGGCATCGAGCGCCGCCACGACACCGGCGGCGCCATGCTCCACCTGGCCGATGGCGCGAAGCGACGCGTGCACCATCACGACGTCACCTGACCCGACGCCAAGCCGGCGCAGGCCGTCACCGAGTTGGGCGGACGTCCACGGCGGAGCCATGTCTGGATTCTCGCATCGGCTTCAGGCACTTGTCTCCATCCGCCCGGATACAGTCAGGCGCCTCGGCCCGCCAGGGGCACTCGACCGGCGATGCATCCCGGCGTGCGTCGTTGCACCTCCTTCGGATATTCTGGATGTCCACAGCCACCCCGTCGCGCCACATCCGCGCGACGGGACCCGGCGAGTCGTCGCGCCCGCTCGCCGGGCGCCTCGCCGGTCCGGTGCTGACCGGGGCCGCGGAAGGCAGCACACGGGAGCGCGTCAGATGAGCACACCAGATACCACCACTTCTTCCGGCGACTACGCCGACGCCTACCCCAACAGCTTCCGCGTGCACGACGAGTCGTCGGTGACGACTCCTCACGGCGTCGTGCCGGTGCGCGTACCCATGCGCGAGGTGCGGCTGGCGGGCGGCGAACCGTCCATCCGGTTGTATGACACGAGCGGGCCACGGGTGTCGGACGTCCGGGTCGGTCTGCCCAAGTTGCGCGAACCGTGGGTCGCGGCCCGGCGTCCTTCGACGGGCTCAGGGCAAGGGGGGCGTTGTGTCACGCAACTGGCGTACGCACGCGCAGGGGAGATCACGCCGGAGATGGCGTTTGTCGCCGCCCGCGAGGGACTGCCGGCCGAGTTCGTGCGCGATGAGGTGAAGCGTGGCCGCGCGATCATCCCGGCCAACCTCAATCATCCGGAACTGGAGCCGATGATCATCGGCCGAAACTTCCTGGTGAAGATCAACGCCAACATCGGCAACTCCGCCGTGACGTCGTCGATTGAGGAAGAGGTCGAGAAGCTGCGGTGGGCGACGCTCTGGGGCGCCGACACCGTGATGGACCTCTCGACCGGCAGGAACATCCACGAGACGCGCGAGTGGATCCTGCGCAACTCGCCGGTGCCGATTGGCACCGTGCCGATCTATCAGGCCCTCGAAAAGGTGGGCGGACGGCCCGAAGACCTCACGTGGGAGGTCTACCGCGACACGCTGGTCGAGCAGGCCGAGCAGGGTGTCGATTACTTCACGGTGCACGCTGGCGTGCTGCTGCGCTACATCCCGATGACGGCCAACCGCATGACCGGCATCGTGTCGCGGGGCGGCTCGATCATGGCCAAGTGGTGCCTGGCGCATCACCAGGAAAGCTTCCTCTACACGCGTTTCCGCGAGATCTGCGAGATCATGCGCGCCTACGACGTGAGCTTCTCGCTCGGCGATGGACTGCGCCCGGGATCGATTGCCGACGCCAACGATGAGGCGCAGTTTGCCGAGCTGAAGACGCAGGGCGAGCTGACGTCGATTGCGTGGGAATACGACGTGCAGGTCATGAACGAAGGCCCCGGCCACGTGCCCATGCACCTCATCAAGGAGAACATGGAGAAACAGCTCGAGTGGTGCCACGAGGCGCCGTTCTACACGCTGGGGCCGCTCACAACCGACGTGGCGCCTGGCTACGACCACATCACGTCGGCCATTGGCGCCGCGATGATCGGGTGGTATGGCACGGCGATGCTGTGCTACGTCACGCCGAAGGAACACCTGGGGCTACCCAACAAAGACGACGTCAAGATGGGCGTCATCGCCTACAAGATCGCCGCGCACGCCGCCGACCTTGCCAAGGGGCATCCGCGCGCGCAGGCGTGGGACGACGCGCTCAGCAAGGCGCGCTTCGACTTCCGCTGGGAAGATCAGTTCAACCTGGCCATGGATCCGGTGACGGCGCGCGCGTATCACGATGCGACCTTGCCGGCGCACGGTGCGAAGGTGGCCCACTTCTGCTCGATGTGCGGCCCCAAGTTCTGCAGCATGGAGATCACGCAGCAGTTGCGGCGCGAAGCGGCCCAGGGCATGGCCGACAAGAGCGACGAGTTCCGCAAGCTCGGCGAGATCTACGTCGCCTCGAAGGGCTGACCCCTCGGTATACTTTCGATCAGCGCCCCGCATGAGCGGGCGCATGACGGCCGGAACGCTACCGGCTGAGGAGGATGATTCGTGAAGATGTCTGGATGTACGTTTGGATTGCTGCTGCTCGGCGCTGTTGTGGCCTCGGCGCAGGACGTGCCGCTCCCGGCGGCGCAGATTGCCGGCGCCGTGCTGGCGGCACCCGAAGACCGCCGCGCTGGCGCCATGGTGATCGGCCGGGACGCGTCTGGCAGGATGGTCACGCTGCGTGCCGGCACCAACGATCAGGTGTGCCTGGCCGACGACCCGAACGTGGAGGGCTTCAACGTGGCCTGCTACCACAAGGACCTCGACCCCTTCATGGCTCGCGGGCGTCAACTGACGGCGCAGGGCATCACGGAAGACAAAGAGCGCGACAGCACGCGGTGGAAGGAAATCGACTCCGGCACACTCGTGATGCCCAAAGACACGCGCACACTGGCGGTGATGACGGGCAGGTCGTTTGACGCCGCCACGGGCCAGGTGGCCGATGCCTACACGCGCTGGGTACTCTATGTTCCTCACGCCACCGGCGCTTCTACCGGGCTTCCCACCAAGGGCGCGCCTGGTGTGCCCTGGCTGATGGATCCCGGCACGGCGGGCGCGCACATCATGATCAGCCCCGTGCGTCCGGCGGCGCCCAAGTAGCCGCGACGGGGGCTTCCGGCCGCGTTTCGCTTGCACGAGTGCGGGCAAGAAGGCACTGCCGCCGAGCGCGGCGGAGCCTTGCTAGCGCTCTGGCGCAGGCGTGGCCGGGAGCGGCACGATCTGAATCAGCGTCGGGAAACGCTCGGGCTGCTGTCCGGGCCGGGGGTTGGGATAGCCCGCCGAACCGCTGAACGTGTAGTCCTTCACCGTCACACCCGCGGGAAACGCCATCGTCTCTTCCCGGAACTTCCCGATCTCGAAGACGTGGGTCGGCGGCACCTCGAAGACGAGGTTTCCTTTCTCCTTCAAGACGTTGCGGTAATAGCTCACCATCTCCGCAAACGGCGAGCCCACGCCGTAGATGTAGTAGCGCTGGCCGCGGCCCGCGTCGTACGACCGCAGGAAGACCGCGGTGGGATAGACGGGCAGGCCGAGCTGCGCTTCGGTCGGCGCCGATTCGGCCGGAGAGGCGCCGGGCAGCGGCGTACGAGCCGGGGTGGCCGGCGTCTGCGGGACTGGCGTCACGGCCGCGGGCGGTGCGGCCGGCGTCGGCCGGCGAGCGGGAGCCGGCTGACCGGCTCCGGGGAACGGCTGTGGCGTCTGTGCCGTCAGCGTCGCGACTGCGCACCACGTCGCCACTGCCGCGCTCAACCGTGTGCGTCGGGAGTTCTGAGCCATGCCCGTATTATAGAACCCGCATGTCCCACGTTCTCGAGCAGTTCTGCCGCGATCACGAATCCTGGCTCCATCAGACAATCGACGCGCTCGTGTCGATCGAGTCGCCCACCGACGACAAGGCGGCCGTTGACCGGTGCGCCACAGAGCTGCGCGCGCGCGCGGCGGGCATAGGGATGCGCGTACGCATCGAAGCCCGGCCCGATGCGGGTGACCACACGGTGGCCGAGATCGGTCAGGGCCGTCCGCGGATTCTGCTCGTCGGGCACTGCGACACGGTCTGGCCGCACGGGCAGATCCGGCGCATGCCGCTCGAACGCCGCGACGGCAAGCTGTGGGGGCCAGGCACGCTCGACATGAAGGTCGGCGTGTCGATGGGGCTGCTGGCCACGCGCGCCGTGTTCGAGACGCTCGGTCCCGTCACCGGCACCGTTGTGCTGCTCTGCACCTCGGACGAGGAGACCGGCAGCGACACCTCGCGCGCGTTGATTGAAGCAGAAGCCCTCGCCAGCGACGCCGTGCTCGTGCTCGAGCCGGCGCTGGCCGGCGGCGCCCTCAAGACCAGTCGCAAGGGCATCGGGCAGTATCACCTCACCGTGACAGGCGTATCGGCGCACGCCGGCGTGGACCCACGCAAGGGGGTGAGCGCGATTCGCGAACTGGCCCGGCAGATCCTGGCGCTCGAGGCCCTGCACGATCTCGATCGCGGTGTATCGGTGAACGTCGGCGTCATCACCGGCGGCACCCGGCCGAATGTGGTGGCCGAAGAGGCGCACGCGGTAGTCGACGTGCGCGCGCCCTCGCTCGACGATGCGGCGCGCGTGGATGCGGCGTTCCGCGCCCTGGAGCCGATCCTGCCGGGCGCCCGCCTGGCCGTGACCGGCGGTTTCGAGCGGCCGCCGATGGAGCGTTCTGCGGGAGTGGCGGCGCTCTACGCCCACGCCCAGGCCGCCGCGGCCGCGCTCGGCCAGACGGTGAAGGAAGGCGGCACCGGCGGCGGGTCCGACGGAAACTTCACCGCCGCGCTCGGTGTGCCCACTCTCGACGGTCTCGGCGGCGTGGGCGACGGCGCGCACGCGCTGCACGAGCACGTGGAACTCGACCAGCTCGTGCCGCGCACGGCGCTGCTGGCGGCCCTCATCGCGCGGCTGCTGTCGCCAGACGGCGTGCTGCCGCCGCGCTGACCGGGCGCCGCCGCGTCAGGCGCCTTCGCGAAGGACTTCACCACGCCAGTACGCCAGCAGTGCGTCGAGCGTGTCGTCAAGCGCGTGGGCGGGCGTCCAGCCCGTGTCGGCGGTGAGCTTGGCGTGGCTGCCGAGCACGACCGGCGTATCGGCGGGACGCATGCGCGCGGGGTCGGTCGTCACAGTGACGGGCAGTGAGACGCGTGCCACCAGGCCGTCGAGCACCTGGCGAATCGAGATCGTGCGCCCGGCACACACGTTGTAGGTGTGTCCGGCTCGACCCGTCGCCATCAGGGCCACATACGCCTGCACCGTGTCGCGCACGTCGCTGATGTCGCGCTGTGCCTCGAGGTTGCCCACCGACAACACCGGTGGCGCCAGCCCTGCTTCGATGCGCGCGAGCTGGCGCGCGAATCCCGAGGCCGCAAACGCCGGTGACTGCAGCGGGCCGATGTGGTTGAACGAGCGCGTCACCAGCGTCGGTATGCCGTGCTCGCGGCAGGCACTCAGTGCCACCATCTCCTGCGCGAGCTTGCTCGTGCCGTAGGGCGTGTTCGGCGCGACGGGCGAGTCCTCGGTCAGTGCCTCGGTCGAGGGTTGATAGATCGTCGCCGACCCGGTCACGAGCACGCGGCACGATCGCCCGCTGGCGCGCATCGCGTCGAAGAGATTCGAGGTGCCGACCACATTTCCGGCAAACGTCTCCTCGGCGTTAGCCCACGAGTCGCCCACATGGGCAACACCCGCCAGGTGGTAGATCGCCGTGGGGCGCCCCGCCACGAGGGCGGCGTCGATGCTCGCGCGGTCGAGCAGCTCCACCGCAGTCCACGCCACGCCCGGCACGTCGGGGTGCCCCATACCCGGCCGGTACCAGCCCACGACCGGCCCCGAGGGCACGAGCGCGCGCAGCAGATGCTGCCCGACGAAGCCGGCCGCGCCGGTGACGAGCACGGCACCCGCGCTCACCGGCCAGCGCCCCCGCCGAAGTTGCCGAAGAAGTTCGAGAACGTGCCGATCCCCGCGAGCGTGAAGCCCAGGTTGAAGCGTCGGTCCTTGGGGAAGGACGTGTTGCCGTAGGTGCCCGGGTTGTACTGCTGGAACTCGACCACGATGCCGCAGCACTGCGCGTTGTAGAAGGCCATCACGCGCTGCTGGATGACGACGTCGCGCTGGATGTCCCAGTTCAGGGAGTAGTCGCCCCCGAGGCGCCCTTCGAGCAACGACAGATGGGTGGATCCGTTCACCGAGTTGGTCGGAAAGAACGACGACAGGCTGCGGCTCCAAGCCAGCGCCACCCGCGCCGCCGGCCGGCCGTAGTCGCCGGCCGTCGACACCGAGAGCATCTTCTTCGTGGCGTAGTCGTACTCCGCGCGCACCGAGGCGCCAAGCGCCTGTACCGGCTGCGTGCGCACCTGCATGGCGACCGGCGAGTAGTTGCTCGGTGGGCGCCCCCCGCCGGCGTCGATGTAACTCGAAGAATAGGCGCTGTCGAACGAGCTGGCGCGCTGGTCCGTGTAGTAGGTCTGCGTGACGCTGGCCGTCAGTAGCTCGCGTGGGGCGCCTGCCAGCGCCGACGCCGCTGGCGTCTTCGGGGCCTTGCGCACGAGCACCCGGTTCGTGAGGCCGTAGGTCATGCGCGTCACGCCGCCTACCACCCGGTCGTACGAGCTACCGAGCAGCACCACCCGGTCTTCGCCGTCAATCGCGGTGATGCGTTGCACCGAGAAGGCGGGCTCGATGACGTGCTTCAAGCGGTCGGCCAGAAAATTATTGGGCGTGTAGACCTTGCTGAAGACGGGCCCCAGGAAGTCGGCACGCAGGTCGGCGTAGCGGCGGGTGTACGGCACGTCGCTTTGCCGCCGGTTGACCAGGCTTTCGCTGTACCGCGTCGTGCGATACGAGACGTTGAGGTTGGCGTTCAAGAACGGCAGCGAGCTGATCGGAGCGCGGAGCGTAGGTGTGAGGTCGAGTTTGGAGAGACTGCTGTCGATGATCTGAGCGCCGTTCTTCTGAATGTAGGTGGGGCGCGACGCTTCGGACTGCAGCGCGAAGTACACCGGCAGCCGGCCAAGACGCCGGTTGGACACCGACGCGACGAGACTCGGCAGCGAGCCGGAGACGATCGACTGCGTGGGACTGAAGAAGATCTGGTTCCGCGTGCCGGTGAGCGACGCGTTCAGGAACTGCCACGAGCCGGCCACGCTGCCAGTGACGGTGCTCTGGCTCTGCGTGGCGTTGTAGATGTCGCGGCTGTAGAGATTGTTCACCTGGAAATTCGAGGAGTAGTCGATGCGCGCCCGGCCCTTCAACCTGAAGGGCAGATCTTCGGAGATGCCGCCGTTCAGGAGCACGCTACGCGACTCTGGCAGCTGGAAGCCGTTCACGGTGGCGGCCTTCTGGCTCAAGCGGTACGCCCGCAGCGTGCCGGTGGAGGTGGGCGTGCGCACCCAGCGGTACTCGGCCCCGTACCCCTGTCCGGTCGCCGTGAACCAGTCGTGCAGCACACTCAGGTCCTGGCTGCGCGAAATGGCCCAGAAGAAGGCGTTGCTGATCGACTGCCCCTGGAATGTGGAGCGCCCGTAGGAGGGCAACAGGAATCCGGTGGCGCGGTCGTCGTCCTGAATGGGGTAGTAGAGAATTGGCAGGTAGAAGACCGGCACGCCCTTCACCTGCATCACGGCGTTCTTGAGCACGGCGTAGTCGCCCACGTTGATCGTGATCGACCCGGCCACGAGGTCCCAGCGGGGCGTCGGT
This sequence comes from Acidobacteriota bacterium, assembly GCA_031376505.1. Lineage (GTDB taxonomy): Bacteria > Acidobacteriota > Vicinamibacteria > Vicinamibacterales > UBA2999 > CADEFD01. The sequence goes on along the minus strand of JANMDX010000060.1, from coordinate 14,766 downwards.
TGCACGCAGGTGGTGAATCCGCCCTTGGTGACCTTGTACCGATCTTCACCGGTCTTCTCGAGCACTTCGCCGTAGAAGTACACGTCGGGTTCGAGGGCTCCGAACATGCTCTTGTCGGCGCGTCCCCCGATCGACGCGAGGCCCGAGGCGGTGTAGAAGGTGCCCGTGCCGGTGCGCGTGTTGAAGACGACGCGCTCTGCGGCGATGCGCGCAGTGGCCGTTTCGTACAGCACGTTGCCGGTGGCCTCGAGCCGGTGGGTGTCGGTGTAGATGTCGATGACGTTGGCGTAGAACTTCTGGCCTTTGGCCTCGAGGTTCTCGCTCTCGACTTGGCCGGTGAGGCGCCAGTGGACGGCGTCCACCTGCTCGAGGCGCATCTGCTTGCTGTCGTAGCCAGGCACCTGCGCCGACGCGGCCCCGGCAGACAGGACGGCGAGAAGCGCGGTGCAGACGAGGTGTCGAGGCGTCATGCGTTGGCCACGGCGCGGCGAGAGTCGAACAGTATCATGCGCCCTCGAAGCCGTCGGCGACGAGCGCGGCGCGCAGCGGACCCACCAGATAGATCGATCCGGTGAGCAGCACCGGCGCGGGCGACGCGAGCGCGCGAGCCACGGCCGCCTCTGGATCCGCGACCACGTCCACCACGAGACTCGCAGCTCCGAGCGCCGTCACCTGAGCCGCCAGGTCAGCCGGCGCGGTCGCTCGAGGCAGATTGGCGGCAGTGACGACCACCCGGCGCACGTAGGGCAGCAGCGGGCCCAGCACTCCCGCGACGTTCTTGTCGGCCATCACCGAGGTCACCAGAGTGAGCCCCGAGGCGCCGGTTTGCGCGAGGTACTCGGCCAGCGCCCGGGCGCCGGCGGGATTGTGCGCGGCATCGATGAGCACGTGCGCGCCACTGGCCGGATGACGCAGCCATTCCAGGCGGGCCGGCCATCGCACCTCGGCCAGAGCAGCGCTGACGGCCTGGGAGGGCACGCGCGTTCCGGTGACCGCGCCGAAGGCCTCGAGCAGCCGGATGGCCACGAGCGCGTTACCGGCCTGATGCGCGCCGGCAAGCCCCAGCCGGAGCGGGCCGTACTCGGCCACGGGCGTGCGCGCTGTCAACTGCACATGGCCACGGTCGAGTGCAACCGTTACGATCGTGTCGTGCCGCGCACGCGTCACGGGGGCGCCCGCGTGGCGGGCCATGCCTTCGATGACGTGCAACGCGTCGACGGGCACGTCGCCGACCACGAGCGGCACCCCGGGCTTGGCGATGCCGGCCTTCTCGCGGGCTATCGCGGCGATGGTCGTGCCGAGATGGCGCTCGTGATCGAAGTCGATGGTTGTGATGGCGGCGGCCACGGGAGTAATGACGTTGGTGGCGTCGAATCGGCCGCCGAGGCCCACTTCGATCACCGCTACGTTCACGCGCGCGTCGGCGAAGATCAGGAACGCTGCGGCCGTGGAGACCTCAAAAAACGTGGGCACGCCGGCCAGCGCACCCCGGGCGACCAGCGCATCGACGGCCGCGAACACCCGGGCGAGCGAGCCCGACAGCACCGCGTCGCTCACCGCCGTGCCGCCAATCGCGATGCGCTCCTCCACGCGGACGAGGTGCGGCGACGTGTAGCGGCCCACGGCGTAGCCGGCGCGCACCAGCGCCGCGCTCGCCATGGCGGTCGTCGAGCCCTTGCCGTTGGTGCCCGCGACATGCAGTGACGGCCAGGCGCGGTGGGGCTGGCCCAGCTCGGCCAGCAGGGTCTGCATGGCCGCGAGTCCGAGCTTGATGCCGAAGTGCTCGAGGGCGAACAGCCGCTCGACGGGCGTCATCGACACGGCCTCCAGGTCAGCGGCCAGCGGCCGTCGCGCGGTCGGGCCCCATGAAACGCAGCAGCCGCCCGATCGTGCCCTTCATGTCCCGGCGGTCGACGACCAGGTCGAGCTGGCCGCGTTCGAGCAGGAACTCGCTGCGCTGGAAGCCGGGCGGCAGCTTCTGACGAATCGTCTGTTCGATGATCCGCGGTCCGGCAAAGCCGATGAGCGCCTTCGGTTCCGCAAGGATGCAGTCGCCGAGCATCGCGAAGCTGGCCGTGACGCCGCCGGTCGTGGGGTCGGTCAGCACCGACAGAAACGGCAGCTGTGCGCGGTCGAGCCGGGCGAGCGCAGCCGATACTTTGGCCATCTGCATGAGCGAGAGCGCACCCTCCATCATGCGGGCGCCGCCCGAGCACGACACGATGACGACGGCGATGCGATGTTCGAGCGCGTGCTCGATGGCCCGCACGAGCTTCTCGCCCATCACGACGCCCATGCTCCCGCCGATGAAGCCGTACTCCATGGCTGCGACCACGGCCGGAATGCCCTCGATAGTACCGGCGCCGACCAGCAGCGCGTCCTTCATGCCGGTCGACTTTCGACTGGCTGCGAGCCGGGCGGCGTAGGGCTTCGTATCAGTGAACTGAAGCGGGTCGTTGGAGGCGAGCGCGGCGTCGTGTTCGACCCACTGCTCCGCGTCAAACAGTGTACGCAGACGCTCGGCGGCCGTGAGACGGAAGTGGTGCGCGCACTTGGGGCACACACTGAGCGTCTTCACGAGATCCTTCGTGTAGATGACCGTGTCGCATTCCGGACACTTGACCCACAGCCCCTCGGGCACCCGGCTCGACGCCGTGGACGCCACCATGGGCTTGCGGGTCTTCTTGAACCACGCCATACCTCGCCAGTGTAACAGTCCGTCAGCGGCGGGTGCGAGGCACGTAGTAGCGGGTGCCGTGGCTCAGGCTCTGCACCTGTTTCACCAGATCGTCGAGGGCGTCGTCGTCGTGCTCGGGGTCGAACTGCGAGGTCTCCACCACCAGCAGGGGCGTCGAGGTGTAGTGGAAAAAATAGTGCTGGTAGGCTTCGTTGAGCTCGCGCAGGTACTCGACGTCGGGACGAGGCGTGTCGTCCTCGGGTTCGTGGTCGCGAGCGGCGGCCCGCGCCAGCAGCACGTCGGTGGGCACCTGCAGGTACACGACGAGATCCGGGGGCGGCACGTCCTTCACCAGCAGGTCGAAGAGCCGCTGGTAGATGAAGAGCTCGTTGTCGTCGAGATTCAGGAACGCAAAGATCTTGTCCTTGTCGAAGACGTAGTCGCAGACCGTGGTCTGCTGGAACAGATCGGCCTGCCGCAGGGACGAGAGCTGACGATGACGGTTGAGCAGGTAGAAGAGCTGTGCCTGCAAGGCCGCGCCCGGGCGATTGGCATAGAAGTCGGTGAGAAAGGGGTTCTCGGCCCGCTCGAGCACGGATGTGCCCTCGAGTTTCGCGGCGAGCCGCTCGGCCAGCCTGGTCTTGCCCGAGCCGATGGGGCCGTCAATGGCGAGGTACCGGAAGGCCACGGGGAGCCGAGTATAGCAGCCTCATTCACGCTGCGGCGAGCGGCTGGCCTGCGTGGTAATGTGATGGGCAACCCGGAGAGATACCACCAGTGAAAATCGATCGCCTCGACGTGCGTCTGCTCCGTCTGCCTCTGGCCCACTTCTTCGAAACCAGCTTCGGCCGTTCCTACGACAAGACCTTCTTGCTGATTCGCCTCGAGGGCGAAGGCCACGTGGGCTGGGGCGAGGCCGTGGCGGAGCAGCATCCGTACTACAGCTCAGAGACCACCGAGACGACGTGGCACATCATCACGGAGTTCCTGGCGCAGCGGGTCGTCGGGCAGACCTTCGAACATCCGCGCGAGCTCTTTCCGGCCATGGCCCGGGTCCGCGGCCACAACATGGCGAAGGCCGGCATCGAGATGGCCGCCTGGGATCTGTATGCCCGAATCCTCGGCAAGCCCCTGTCGGCCGTGCTGGGCGGCACCCGCGATCGCATCGAGTCGGGCGTGTCGATCGGCATTCAGGACTCACTCGACCAGCTCGTCGCCAAGGTCGACCAGGAACTGGCCGCCGGCTACCGCCGCATCAAGATCAAGATCAAACGAGGCTGGGATCTGAACGCGGTCGAGGCCGTGCGCGCGAAGTTCCCGGACATCCGCCTGATGGTCGACGCCAACGCCGCGTATTCGGTGGCCGACGGCGCGCACCTGGCCAAGCTCGATGCCTACAACCTGATGATGATCGAGCAGCCGCTCGAGTACGACGACGTGATGGATCATGTGCAGCTGCAGCGTGAGATCAAGACGCCGATTTGTCTCGACGAGTCGATTCATACGGTGCGCATCGCGCGCGACGCGATCGAGGCCAAGGCCTGCAAGATCATCAACGTGAAGCCGGGCCGCATCGGCGGCCATGCGGAGTCGATCCGGCTGCACGACCTGTGTCAGGCGCACGGCATTCCCGTCTGGCATGGCGGCATGCTGGAGGCGGGCATTGGTCGCGCCCACAACATCCATCTGGCCAGCCTGCCGAACTTCACGCTGCCTGGCGACATTGCCGCCAGCAAGCGCTACTTCGTGCCGGATCTGATCGAGCCGGGCATCGAAGTGTCGCCCGACGGCACGATTCCAGTACCGACCGGGCCCGGCATCGGCGTCAACATCGTCGACGAGCGGGTCAATGCGGCCACACTGCGGCACGTGTCGCTCGACGCGGCCTCGGTGCGGCAGGCGGGGCACTAGACCCACATGCGGTCGCTGGCGGGCATGCGCGCGCCGATCTCGTCTGGGGCCGCCCGTGGCGGCGGCGAGCGCGTCTGCTGGTTGCCGTGGGTGGGGCTCGTCGTCGGCCTCGCCACGGGGTGCGCCACGGCCACGCCGCCGCCGGTCGTGGCGCCGCCCAAGCCCACCTACGAACAGCAAGTCGCGGCGATCCTGCACCTGGAGGATCGACGCGTGCTCTCGGACGCCGCACTGGCCCAACCATCGCCCACCGATCTGGTGGCGCTGCTTGGCAACGAGTATGGCCGGGTCCGGCGCCGGGCCGCGCTCGGCATGGGTCGGGCGGGCCTTGCCAGTGGTGTGACGCCGCTGGCTGCGACGCTCGCCACGGATCCAGAACCCGAGGTGCGGGCCATGGCAGCCTTCGCCCTGGGGCTCATCGGCGAGGCGGCTGGCGCCCCAGCCCTCATGACGGCCCTGGGCGATCCGGATCCGCGCGTGCAGGGCCGTGCGGCCGAGGGTCTCGGTCTCATCGGCCACACGGCGGCGGCCGAGGCCATCGCCGGCATGGCCGCAGCGCACGTGCGCGCCGGCGCCCTGGCCGCAGTGGCGTCGCACGACGAGACCTATCCATTGGCACCGCCCGTGGAGGCCGTGCGACTGGGCGTGTATGCGCTCGCTCGGCTCGCGGCCTTCGAGCCGCTGCGCGCAGTGGTGTTGGCTGCTGACGGCACGCCGGCCAGTGACTGGTGGCCCTTGGCGTACGCCGTGCAGCGCACCGGCAATCCGGCAGGTGCGCCCGCGCTGCGCGCCTGGCTCACCCGCGGCGGGGCGACGACGCGCGCCTTTGCGGCACGTGGCCTCGGCGCCCTCAAGGACGCCGGGTCGCGCGTGATGCTCGAAGCCCTGGCCAAGGACGAGCGCCAGTCGCTCGGCGTGCGGGTGCAGTCCGTGCGGGCGCTCGGCGCCATCGCGGATCGCCGATCGTCGCCCGTGCTCACGGCGCTGTTGGCTGAGACCGCGCCGCCGAACTTGCGACTGGAAGCGATGGCCGCCCTTGGCGCGCTCGCCGATCCAGCCACGGCCGAATTGATCGTCGACTATCTGGAACACGCGTGGGCGCCCATGCGCGCCGCCGCGCAGGCTGCGCTTGCGGTGGCTGACGCCGAGATGTTCATGACGGTGCTGTCGGGACTCGACACCGACCCGCAATGGTCCGTACGGGCGGCGCTGGCAGTGACGCTTGGACGCTTCGCCCCGGATCTGGCTGCCGCGCGGCTCGAGCAACTCGTGCGCGACCCTGATCCAAGGGTTCGGGCGGCGGCACTCGGGGCCATGACCCGGCTGAAGCTCCCTACGGCCGCGGAGCGCCTCATGACGGCGCTCGCCGATCCGGACCCGGCGCTGCGCATGAGCGCGGCCAACGGACTGGGTACGCTGAAGACGCCGGGCGCGGCCGAGGCCCTGCGGCGCGCGTTCGACGCCGCCCGCGCCGACCCGACCTACATTGCCAGAGCCGCAGCGCTGGCGGCGCTGGTGGCCGTGGATCCAGCGGGCGCGGCGCCCCTGGTGCGAGAGACGCTCGCGGATCCCGACTGGGCCCTGCGGGTGCGTGCGGCGGCGTTGATGGCCGGCCTCGACCGCGCGACGGCGGTGGGACCGACGCGTCCGGCCCCGGCGCCAGCGGACGCCGCGGTCGACGCCACTGCGGCGCTGGTCTCGCCCGCGTTTTCGTCCCAGGCCTACATTCAGACCTCGCGCGGCGACATTCGCATGGAGCTCGCCGTGCTCGACGCGCCGCGCACAGTCGCCAACTTCGTGGCTCTCGTGCGTCGTGGGTTTTTCGATGGCATGGCGTGGCACCGCGTGGTGCCCGACTTCGTCGTGCAGGCTGGCGACCCGCGCGGCGACGGCGAGGGCGGTCCGGGCTACACGATTCGCGACGAGCTCAACGACCGCCCGTACCTCCGCGGCACTGTGGGCATGGCGCTGGACTGGAAGGATACCGGCGGCAGCCAGTTCTTCATCACGCACTCACCGCAGCCGCATCTCGACGGGCGCTACACCGTGTTCGGCTCGGTACTGACGGGCATGGAGGTCGTGGACCAGCTACAGCCGTGGGACACGATTCAGTCGGTGCGCGTCTGGGACGGGGCCGCATGGATCGGCGCGTCGCGCCCGTAAACCGCTCACACCGCCCCGGGTTCATCCACAGCGCATCGGTCGTACAAGAAAAAAGGGGGCACACGGTGCCCCCTGGATAGAGTCGCGAAGAACGCGACCTACCGCTTCTTGGCGGTCTTCTTGGCGGCCTTCTTCGCAGCCTTCTTTGCCTTCTTAGCCATGTGATATCCCCCCCTTCTTGGTTGGATTATGCGGTGATGGGGAACCTGGTTGCCGGCCTGCGACTGGTGCCTTGCGGCCCCGCGCTGACTGACGCCGATTCCTTCCGCCTCGTGTGCGCGCCGATCGGCAGCGCGCGAAAACTACTTCTTCTTCGCGGTCTTCTTGGCCGCCTTCTTTGCTTTCTTCGCCATTCGTCCTCCTACGGAGAGATGACTGCACTGGTTGGCACCCTCTCACAGCCTCACTACGGGTGGGCTGAGTAGGTATCCCTCATACCAGATGTAGATTATGGATGAGAAAAACGCGATGTCAAGCACGAATCACAGCCGTGTGTCAAAAGAATCCGCCGTACGACGGCGAGCGCCCACGTCCGGTTGCGGTGTCCTTGTCAACTTCGCGCGCCGTGCGAGCGCGTTGCTAGAACGCGCTCGTGCGCAGCAGCAGCTTGTCGTGATGGCGCTCGAGCGCTAGCGTGATGAGCCGATCGATCAGCGCCGCGTAGGGTACGCCGCTGGCGTCCCACAGCTTCGCAAACATGCTGATCGTCGTGAACCCCGGAATCGTGTTGATCTCGTTGAGGACGAGCGCACCGGTCGACCGCGACAGCAGAAAATCCACGCGCGCCATGCCGGCGCCGTCGATCGCACGGAACGCCTCGATCGACAACTGCTGCACACGCGCCACCGTCTCGGCGTCGAGGTCGGCGGGAATCAAGGTCTGCGATCCGGCGTCGAGATACTTGGCCTCGTAGTCGTAGAACTCGCGTGACGGAATCACTTCGCCGGGCACCGATGCGGCCGGTTCGTCGTTGCCGAGCACGGCGCATTCCACTTCGCGCGCGTCGGGCACGGCGGCTTCGACGACCGCCTTGCGGTCGAACTGGAAAGCGATGTCCATGGCGCCGGCCAGCGCTCCGGCGGTCTTCACTTTCGAGATGCCGACGCTCGATCCGAGGTTCGCCGGTTTCACAAACACCGGCAGACCGAGCGCGGCGATCGCTGCCTCGTGTTCGGTCCGGTGGTGCGTCCACTCGAACCGGGTCACCACGGCGTGCGGGGTCTGCGGCAGTCCGCGCGACGCAAAGAGGGCCTTCATTGCCGCTTTGTCCAGGCCGGCGGCCGAGGCCAGCACACCCGAACCCACGTACGGCACGGCGCCGAGTTCCAGCAGGCCCTGCACGGTGCCGTCCTCGCCGAAGGGGCCATGTAACACGGGGAAGACGACGTCGAGGCCCAGGCCGGTTACGACGGCGCCCTCAGGCTCGCCCTCGCCGGCTTCGGCCGACGGCCGGCGTTCGATCGTGACGAGGGTGTCTTCGCCGGGATGCGGAACGAGCAGTGTGTCCCGGCCGGCGCGCGGCAGCCGCGCTGACTGCACGCGCGCTTGTTCGATCACCTCGGAGGCCGAAATCGCCGTGGGCGTCTTGTCGGCCAGCACCCATCGCCCGTCCTTTTCGATGCGGATGGCGACGGCTTCGTAGCGCGCCCGGTCCAGATGCTTGAAGATGGCCGCGGCCGAGGCCACCGACACTTCGTGCTCGCCCGACCGGCCACCGTAGATGACGCCGACACGTAGTTTCTTCACGACGTGGATAATAGCAAGCACCCAGGGTCCACACCCCATGTCGTTTTCCTTCAACGTCACCCACACCGACGGCGCGGCTCGCGCCGGCGTCATGACCACGCCGCACGGCGTCGTGGTCACGCCGGCGTTCATGCCCGTGGGCACGCAGGGCGCGGTGAAGGCGATGACGGTCCGGATGCTCGAGGATGCGGGCGCGTCGATCATTCTCGGAAACACCTACCATCTGTGGCTGCGGCCCGGCGCGGAGCTCATCGCGCGTCGCGGCGGACTGCACCGCTTCAACGGCTGGTCCCGTCCGATTCTCACCGACAGCGGCGGCTATCAGGTGTTCAGCCTGGCGGCGCGGCGGACCGTGGCGGAACACGGGGTGCACTTCAGATCGCACCTCGACGGCAGCGCCCAGATGCTCAGCCCGGAACGTGCCGTCGAGATCCAGGCGTGCCTCGGATCCGACATCAGCATGGTGCTCGATGAGTGTCCGCCGCATCCGTCGCCCAAAGACGCCATCGCCACGTCGCTCGCGCTCACCACGCGTTGGGCCAGGCGAGGCCGCACGAGGCTCGAGGAACTACGTCAAGGCGACACCGCCCAAGGCGTATCGCCGACCAATCCGGGGCAGGCCCAGTTTGGCATCGTGCAGGGCGGCGTCTATCCCGACCTGCGGGCCGAAAGCGCCGGCCAGCTGGCTGACCTCGGCTTCGAGGGCTACGCCCTCGGGGGATTGAGCGTCGGCGAGCCGAATGAACTCATGTACGAAGTCGTGGCAGCGGCGGCTCCGACCCTGCCCGCCGGCAAACCCCGCTATCTGATGGGCGTGGGCACGCCGGCCGACCTGGTCGAGGCCGTAGACCGGGGCATTGACCTCTTCGACTGCGTGCTCCCGACCAGGAATGCACGGAATGGCCAGCTGTTCACCCGGCACGGTCCGCTCAATATCAAGAATGCCCGGTTCGCCGAAGACGATGCGCCCCCGGATATCGAGTGCGGGTGCTATACCTGCGCCCACTTCTCACGGGCGTACTTGCGCCACCTGTATGTCTCTGGCGAGATCACGGGAAGCATCCTCAACACGGTGCACAATCTGAGCTTCTACCTTGACACTATGCGGCTGATTAGGCACGCTATTGCGTTTGGGACGTTCTCGGCATTCAAGCAAAAGTACTTGGCCGCGCTGACCGTTCGACCCTTTGTCTCATGACGCCGTTCCCCCACGTAGAGTCCGCAGTGGTCATTGCCATGGCGGCGGCACCGAATAGTTCGGTGAGTCCGCTGATCCAGTTCATCCCGTTCATTCTGGTCCTCGGGATCTTCTATTTCGTGATCCTGCTGCCGATGAAGCGCCGGCAGAAAAAAGTCGAGGAGTTCCTCGGGGCGCTGAAGGTGGGTGACAAGGTGGTCACGACCGGAGGCCTCTACGGCTCGGTCGCCAAACTGGACACCGACACCGTCCATCTGCAGATTGCCCAGAATGTGCGCGTCGAAGTCTCGCGCGGCGCCGTTGTGGGGTATCAAGGGCAGCCCCCCGTCACCTCCGAGGGCAGCTAAGGTCATCATGTCGAAGAACTTGCGTTGGAAAGTCCTGGCGATTGTTGTGGTCATCGGCCTTTCGGTCTTTGCCTTCACGCCGCCGCAGGAGAAAATTCGTCTCGGTCTCGACCTGAAGGGCGGTGTGCATCTGGTCATGCGCGTCCAGACCGACGACGCGCTGCGAGTCGAAACCGAGTCGGCCGCCGATCGGCTTCGTGAGACGCTGCGCACCCAGAACATTCCGGTCACCGGCGTGACCGTGGCCGGCGCCAACGAGTTCCGGGTGGCTGGCGTGCCCTCGGCGCAGGACGGCCCGTTCCGTCAGGCGCTCGTGGATGTCGACCTGATGTACGACCGGTCGCAGTCGGGCACGGACTACACGTTCCGCATCAAGCCGAATGTAGTCAATCAATTGCGCGACGAGACCGTGAACCAGGCCCTGCAGACCATCGAGCGCCGCGTCAACGAGCTCGGCGTAGCCGAACCGGTCGTGGCGCGGCATAGCGCCGCCGACCAGATTCTGGTGCAGCTCCCCGGCGTGTCGGACGTGAACCGCGCGAAGGAAATCATCCGCTCCACGGCCCTACTGGAGTTGAAGCTGGTTGAACAGGGACCCTTCCCAGATGAAGCGTCGGCGCGTCAGGCGTTTGCCGGCAATGTGCCGCCCGACCTGCAGATTCTGCCTGGGCGCAGCGAGGGCACTGCGGGCGGCGCGCCCACCACGGTGTACTACGCCGTACGGCGCGTGGCGGCGGTGACCGGCCGCGACCTGCGCAACGCGCGGCCCAGCCTCGACGAAAACAACCGGCCGGCCGTGAGCTTCTCCCTGAACAACGAGGGCGCGGTGAAGTTCGGCAACTTCACGCAGGCCAACATCAACCGCCAGCTCGGCATCGTGCTCGACGGCCGTGTCTACTCGGCGCCGAATATCCAGTCGCGCATCGACAGCGAAGGGCGCATCACCGGCAACTTCACGCAGCAGGAAGCCTCTGACCTCGGCCTCACCCTGCGATCCGGCGCCCTGCCCGCGTCGCTCACCTACCTCGAGGAACGCACCGTCGGCCCGACGCTCGGCGCGGATTCGGTGCGTGCCGGCGTGCTGGCGTCGGCCGGCGGGCTGGCCTTCGTACTGCTCTTCCTGCTCTATTACTACAAGCTGGCCGGCTTCAACGCGTTTGTATCGATTACCACCAACCTGGTCATCTTGCTTGGTCTCATGGCCTACCTGGGCGCCACGATGACGCTGCCGGGCATTGCCGGCTTCATTCTCACCATCGGCATGGGCGTCGACTCGAACGTGCTCATCTTCGAGCGCATCAAGGAAGAGCTGGTCGGTGGAAAAAGCGTGAAGACGGCGGTCGCCGCCGGCTTCGACCGCGTGTTCCTCACGATTCTCGACACGCACGTGGCCTCGCTCATTTCGGCAGCGTTCCTGTTCCAGTTCGGCACCGGGCCGATTCGCGGCTTCGCCACCACCCTTACCATCGGCCTGCTCTCGAACGTGTTCACCGCGGTGTTCGTCTCGCGCACCATGTTCGAACTGTTCCTTTCGCGTCGCGAACAGCCCGCGACGCTCAGCATTTAACGCCATGCGTATCTTCGACAATCCCAACTACGACTTCATCAAGTGGCGCTGGCACGCGCTTGCCCTCTCGAGCCTCGTCGTGCTGGCGGGGCTGGTCTTCGTCGTGACCCGAGGCCTGCCCATGGGCATCGACTTCACCGGCGGCACCATCGTGGTGGCGAAGTTCGAGCGGCCGGTCCCGGAAGACTCGGTGCGCCAGGCGCTCGCCGCCACCCCCGGCGACAAGGTGGTCCAGAGCTACGGCGACCCCGCCGACAACGAGGTGCTGATCCGGCTTCCCCAGGTGGGTGAGGACGAGGCCAACCTCGACGCGGCGGCCAAGAGCATCGTGCAGGCGCTCGGTACGGCCGGCCTGCCGAAATTCGAGATCCTGTCGCAGGAGATTGTCGGCCCGGTCATCGGCCGCGAGCTGCAGTTGAAGGGCATCTACGCCACGCTGGCGTCGATTGTCGGCATCGCCATCTATATCGCGCTGCGCTTCCGTCCGGCGTTTGCCATCGGCGCCATCGCGGCCACCTTGCACGACGTGCTGATCACGCTCGCCTTCCTGGCGCTCTTTGGCTACGACCTGTCGCTCAACATCGTTGCGGCGCTACTCACCATCACCGGCTACTCGGTGAACGACACCATCGTGATCTTCGACCGGGTGCGCGAGAACATGCGCAGCTCGCGCCGCGAGCCGCTCGAGAAGGTCGTGAACACGGCCGTCAACCAGACGCTGAGCCGCACGGTCATCACGGCCGGCACCACGTTCCTGTCGGTGCTCTCGCTCTACATCTTTGGCGGAGAGGTGCTGCACGGGTTCGCCTTCACCATGCTTGTTGGCATCGTGAGCGGCACGTATTCCACGGTGTTCATCGCCGCGGCGATTGCCATCATTCTCGGCAACCGGCAGGGTTCCACCACGAGGGCCGCTGGCGCGGCCGTCAAGGTCAAGGCCGCGACGGCCCGCCGGTCATAGTGCTGGACTCGCTGGCCGGCGGCTGGCGCGACCGAGGTCGGGCCGGCCGATCCCGGGCACGCTCGTCCGAGTAATTCGATGCAGTGGTTACGGCGCAGTTTCATCACGGGCTTCTTCGTGACGGTGCCGCTCATTGTGAGCGTTGCCGCGCTGGTGTGGGCCTTCCGGTTCGTGGACGACTTCGCCACGCCGGTGGTCACGCAGGTGCTCGGGCGCGCGGTGCCGGGGATTGGCGTGCTCATCATGGCCACGCTGGTGCTCGGGGTGGGCGCCGGGGCCACCAACGTGTTCGGCAAGCGGGTTTTGAAGCAGGCCGAGAGCTGGCTGCTTCGGGTGCCCGTGTTCAAGACCGTCTATGCCCCGGTTCGTCAGCTCGTGGCCGCGTTTTCGCCCGACAACGAGGCGGGGTTCAAGCGGGTCGTGCTCGTGGACGAGCCTGGCCGGGGACTGCTTTTGGGGTTCCTGACCCGCGAATTCGTGCTCGACCGCGGCGCGGGCTCAGAGCCCTTCGTCGCGGTGTACGTGCCGACGAATCATCTGTATCTGGGAGACATCGTGGCGTTTCCCAGGAGTCGGGTGCACTACCCGGACCTGTCGGTGGAAGACGGCGTCCGGATTTTTCTCACGGGTGGTATGGCCCTGCCGACCAATCTTCGGGCCCGCGTCGATGCGGGCCGAGGGTAGGTTGTCTGCGGCGTCTGGACGAGGCGAGAAGTTGAGAGCACACCTTATGACGAACGCGATGCGACGAGTGTGGAGACGAACGGGTTGGCAGCGGGTAGCCGCGGCCGTGGTGGCGGTGATGTTGCTGGTGGGGCCGCTGGCGCTGACGGCGCTCGCGGCACAGCAGCCGGAAGGCGCGGGCGCACCCGCCCACACCGCCTCGCACCGCCCCGGCGGCGAAGTCAACATCCAGCTGCCCGACTTGAATACGGGTGACTTCCTGGGCATGACCGGTCACCAGATTCTGTTGTCCGGTCTGGTGGTGTGTGTACTGGGTCTGCTCTTTGGCGCCTGGACCTACAACGCCGTCAAGAGCCTGCCGGTACACAAGTCGATGGCCGACGTCTCGGATCTCATCTACGAGACGTGCAAGGCCTACCTGATTCAGCAGGGCAAGTTCCTGCTCATTCTCGAGTTGTTCATCGGCACGGTGATGGTGGTCTACTTCGGACTGATTGGTCTCGAGGCGTCGCGGATTGCGATCGTCATCATCTTCAGCCTGATCGGCATCGCCGGTAGCTACGGCGTGGCGTGGTACGGCATTCGCATCAACACGCTGGCCAACTCCCGCACGGCGTTTGCCAGCCTGCGCGGCCACGCTTTCCCGGTGTGCGACATCCCACTCCGGTCGGGCATGAGCGTCGGCATGATGCTCATCTCGGTGGAACTGCTGTTCATGCTCGCCATCCTGCTCTTCATCCCCGGCGAGTACGCGGGCGTCTGCTTCCTGGGCTTCGCCATCGGCGAGTCGCTCGGCGCGGCGGCCCTGCGCATCGCCGGCGGCATCTTCACGAAGATCGCCGATATCGGCTCCGACCTGATGAAGGTGGTGTTCAAGATCAAGGAAGACGACGCGCGCAACCCGGGCGTCATCGCCGACTGCACCGGCGACAACGCCGGCGACTCGGTGGGACCCACGGCCGATGGATTCGAGACCTACGGCGTCACGGGCGTCGCGCTCATCTCGTTCATCATGCTCGCCGTGAAGGATCCGAGCGTGCAGGTGCAGTTGCTCGTCTGGATGTTCATGATGCGCGTGATGATGGTGCTGGCCTCGGCCGGCTCCTACCTCGTGAACAACGCGATTGCCACCAGCAAGTACGCGGGCGTGGCGAAGATGAATTTCGAGGCGCCGCTGACCACGCTCGTATGGCTGACCTCCATCGTGTCGGTGGTGCTCACCTACGTGCTGTCCAATCTGCTCATCCCGAACCTGGGCGGCAGCCGCGATCTCTGGTGGCAGCTCTCGTCGGTGATCACCTGCGGCACCCTGGCGGGCGCCATCATTCCCGAGTTCGTCAAGGTCTTCACCTCGACGCACTCGAGCCATGTGAAGGAAGTGGTGACCTCGTCGCGAGAAGGCGGCGCGTCGCTGAACATCCTGTCGGGGCTCGTGGCCGGCAATTTCAGCGCCTACTGGCTGGGCCTGACCATCATGGGCCTGATGTCGGTGGCCTACTACATCAGCACCGG
>JANMDX010000381.1:0-3508 GCA_031376505.1 Acidobacteriota bacterium | reverse complement strand
TGCGCGATGCCCCAACGCCCGTCGAGCACGAACGCGCCAACGAACCCTCCGGTGCGATAGCCGCGCCCCTTGAGCACTTCGGCGAGCGTGGTGACCGAGTCGTCCACGTAGAAGCCGGTGTTGTCGCGCACCCCGTGCGTGGTGGGCCACGTGCCGGTGAAGAGGCTCGTGTGGGCCGAGAGCGTGAGCGGTGTGGTGGTGGTGGCCGAGGCGAAACGAGCGCCGCGCGCGGCGAGCGCGTCGAGCACCGGCGTCTTCGCCGCCGCGTAGCCGTAGCTGCCGACGTGGTCGGCGCGGAGCGTGTCGAGGGTGACGATGAGCACGTTGGCCGGCGCGCGGGTCGCCCGTCCGCAGCCGCTCAGGCCAGCCAGACACACGAGCAACGCCGCCGCAACGCCGGCGGACGCCCAGACACGAACAGGGAGCATCCTCGCATTGTACCAAGCGCCGGGCGGAGAAAGGCTCGGCCGGCAGCGGGACGTCGCACCTCTCATCGTCGGGGCGCTTGTTACGTGCCCCGTCCTAGCCGCTAGCCCCTAGCCCCTAGCCGCTAGTCAGATCACCACGCCAAGCGGCCTGCGCAACGCGAGCACGAAGGCAAACGACGCGGCCAGATAGACGACCAGCCAGTGCAGCTCGAATCCGAACACGCTCAGGTCGCGGTCCGGGTAGGCGAGACGAATCGCGGCGATGGGGGAATCGCCCGGCAGCGGCGGCTCCGAGGGATACAGCAGTTGGTGCACGAGGTCGGCCGGCTCGCGGGACGGCGACCGCCGGGCCACGCCTGCGCCGACGTACACGGTCTTGTCGATCGGCGCCCCCTCGGGGCCGAGGCGCAGCCGCAGCAGGTGGGCACCGGACTCGCGCGGGACGACCCGCCACACCAGCTGGTTGAGCGATGGGAAGTACAGCGCCGGCCCGTCGATGTCGAGCCCGGGCGCGTCGAGTGTCGGCAACACATTGGGGGCTGGTCCGCGCAGGTCGGCAGTGACGAGCGTGGGCTGGCCGGGCTCGAGGCCGGTGTAGCCATACCAGCTTTGCACCTGTGCGATGGCCAGGGTCAAGGGCAGCGCCGTGATGAGCACGGGCACCAGCGAGAGCCAGATGTAGGTGCCGTTGTGGCGCAGCAGTGCGCCCTGCGCCCGCAGCAGGGCCCGCACGTCGTCGTTGTAGAGCCGCATCTCGAGCAAATCGGCGTGAATGCGCCGCTTGGCGGCAGCCATCTGGTCTTGATTCGACGCCAGCTTCATCACGCCCAGGACGACGAGCGCCGTCACGAGCGCAAGCGCAAGCATCACGGCCAGCGGCGGCAGGTCCCGCGCTGGACTCAGCACCGCGTCGGCGACGCGCACGAGGATGGCGTTCAACGTCGTCATGGGTTACGACAGGTAGCCGAGACCCTTGAGCTTCTTCTTCAGCTCTTCTTCGGACTCGGAGCCCTCGAGCAGCTTCAGTTCCTTTTCGAGCGCGTGGGTGATGAACTCGTCCACCGACGAATAGCCGGCCAGATCGGAGTACCGCTTCACCTTGGCGAGCAGGGCCTTGTCGAGTTTGACGTTGCCTCCGAAGATCACTGGGTCCTCCGTGCAGGGAAGTCGCCGACGCCGAACTCAGCGAGAATCGCCGCCGCGAGCGTCTGCAGACTGGGAGCCGGCTTGGTGAGCGCACGGCTCGTGAACAGCACGCCGGGCACATGGGTGGGGTCCATGCTGTGGTCGCCGCTCCAGTTCTCGCGGTTGTCACTGAAGGTGTCGGCGGCCACGATGCCAAGCGCCGAGTCACTGGCCACACGGGTGCCGCGCGCGTAGCCCACCACGATGTCTGGGGAGATCGACGGATACGCGTGGCCGGCGAAGGCCTGCGAGGCCACAAACGCCTTGGTTACCGCCGGCAGGCCGGTGGCCGGGTCGATGGCCGCCTGCAGCTTCGCGGCGATCTCGGCCGCCAGCGCGTCGCGCGCCTCTGGCGCCACGATGCCTTTGCCTTCGCGTCCGCGCGTGTTCACGTAGACGCCGTTCAGGCCCACGGCGTAGGCGCGCGTCTTGGGCCAGTCGACGCCCGCGAGACCGGGTGCGAGTCCGGCGCGGTCGTTCGTCACGGCCAGATACCCGGCATCGCGCAACCAGCTGTTCATGTTCACGGCGCGTCGCCACGACGCGAAGCCGTGGTCAGACATCACGATGAGCAGGTCGTGCGGGCCGAGCCGCGCGGCGGTGTCGCCGACGACGGTGTCCATCTCGGCGTAGAGGTCTTCCACCACGGTACGGTATGGCGCGTCGGCCTCGGTGTAGGCCGGATGCTCGGGGTCCATCGACCGCCACATCACGTGCGATACCTGATCCACGTGCCCGAAGTAGTAGAAGAGCAGGCCGTCCTTGAAGCGGTCGAGCACGTAGCCCAACTGCTGGCGGTTCTCGGCCGCCGTGATGCGCGCCTGCGCCAGCAGTTCGTCGGCGGTGAGCGTGCCGGCGTTCCTGGCCCGCGTGTCTTCCGGCATGCCCTGTGTGTAGTAGCGGCCGCCGGCCGCCGCCAACTCGGCGGCGTACCCGGAGGGCGTGGAAATCGGCAGCGCGGGCTCGTAGGGGTCCAGATTGATGGGGCTGACGTAGAGCTCGAAGTACGGCGTGAGGCTCTTCAGCAGGAACCGCACCTCGCCGGGCAGCGTGGAGAAGGGCAGCAGGGACAGGCCCACTGGCACCCACGAACTCCATTCGCCGACGCGCAGCACCCGCGTCTCGTCGCCCACCACGAGCTTCACCGACTGGTTGGTGCGGTCGACGTGGGCCTCAAACGGCACCGTCAAGGGCGTGGTCGCAACCAGATACGGATTCGGCGGGCCCTCGATCGCACCACGCGCCACGCCGTCGATCACGTCGATCGGCTGCACGACGCCGCCCGATACGTCCTTCCGTTCGAAGACCTCCGGGCGCGACGAGAAGAGCGTGAAGATGCCGTAGGTGCCGAGCATGTCGGGCGTGCCCATGCCGCTCAGCTCGTGGGTGGCGGTGCCTGACGGAGGAAAATTCGCCGGCATCCGCATGATGCTGGTCTCGACGCCGCGCGCTTCGAGCACGTCCCAGAACGGCGTGCCCCCGCGCAGCAGGTCCACGCGACCGGACGACAGCGGAAACTGGTAGCGCCCGAGCGTGAGCATCCGCGACGGCGGCACCGTGCGGGACGTCGACAGGAACGACTCGAGCGTGGCCGGTTCGCGGTGAATGAAATCGAAGATGCCGTGCTCGCCCGGATCCATGCCGGTGATGAAGGTCGACCAGGCCACGGGACTGAGCGGCGGCGTCGAGGTGGCCAGCGCGTTGAAGGTGCCCGTCGCGGCCAGCGCCGACAGATGGGGCAGACGTCCACGAGCCATCAGGTCGCGCGCGAGGTGATAGTCGAAGCCGTCGATGCCCAGCACGATCACGCGGCGACCCGTGACGACGTGTCTGGCTCCGCACCCCGACGCGAGCGTCGCCATCACGGCCGCGGCGGCGGCAAGGCGCGTCAGACC
>JANMDX010000356.1:0-17899 GCA_031376505.1 Acidobacteriota bacterium | reverse complement strand
GCCGAACTGATCGGTGAGGCCCAGGCGCGCGTTCACCGAGGCCGTCTGCCTCGTGCCGTCGTAGAACTGCCCGACGTCAACGGCGAGCACGCCAGAGAGTCTGTGCTGCTGGCCGGGCGTCCACGCGCCCCGCACGTGGTGAAAGCCATACCGGCCCGCGGGAACCGCAATTCCGGGCCCAGGCACGAACGTCCGGCGCAGCAGCTCCGATTCGTTGAAGTAGGTGAGTTGCACGGTGTCGCTGTTTTGCCGATCGGCTCGTGCCGACGCGGTCAGGGTGCGCGACTCCAGCTGATTCTGGTTGTTGGTGGTGTAGTCGAGCGTGGTCTCGTAGAAGTACTGACGAATCGTCGTGTTAAGCCTGGGGCGAGGACTGAAGCGCAGCGATCCGTAGTTGCTGCGGAACTGCGTGCGCCGGAGAAATCCCACTTCTGGATTGAAGCCGTCGCCCACCACTGTGCGGTCGAACTGCACACCGTAACGGTCTGCGCCGTAGTTGAAGTTGGCCCGGTAGCTGACGGCATCACGGGACTGGCCGGCCGTGCGGGACTGTGCCGCGTAGCCTGCGAGCGTCGTGTTCTGCGACAGCACGAAGGTGCCGTCGAGACCAAACACCTCGTTGCTTCCTGAAGCGACACGCGACTCGGAGCGCTGCGTGAAGAGGGCTCCGATGGAGCTGCGCTGCATGACATCGCGTTTGACGCGGAGGACCGTGAAGTTGGTGGCCGCCACGGGTGGCGACGACACGCGATCGGTGCCGATGTTCAGCGCGCCGATGCTGTAGCGTCCGACCCGACCGGCCAGCCGGCCGCCAAGTCCAATCGGCACGGCGCTGCTGCCTTCAAGGCCGATGCGACGGCTGTAGAAGATCGTCGGTGAGTCGCCGTTGCCCGAGCCCGCCACGCCGCCGAATGTGTAGATGCCCTGCCCCTCGAGGAAAAAGTCGCGCTTCTCCGGAAACTGCAGATTGAAGCGTGTGAGATTGACCTGCGCTTCGTCCACCTCGACCTGCGCGAAGTCCGTGTTGTAGGTGAAGTCAGCCGTGAGGCTCTTGGTCACCCCATACTTGACGTCGAGACCCACGTCGTTGCTGACATCGTTGCGCAGTTGAGGCGTGGCGGACCTGTCGGTTGTGAGCCGCGACACGCCGTACGGCTTGAACTCGAGGTTTTTGCTGGCGGCTGGCGCCTCCAAGCCGACCAGCGTGGCCGCGGCCGAGGCGCGAAAGAAGCCGC
Organism: Acidobacteriota bacterium; assembly: GCA_031376505.1. Taxonomy (GTDB): domain Bacteria; phylum Acidobacteriota; class Vicinamibacteria; order Vicinamibacterales; family UBA2999; genus CADEFD01. The sequence goes on along the minus strand of JANMDX010000356.1, from coordinate 16,664 downwards.
CAACGCCCCATTCGGGCCTCAGGGGTGCGATGTAGGCATATTCATTGCGCCCGCGGATGGTGCGGCGGAGGTTGATGCCCCACGTCTGCTCGCGACCGGGCTGGTAGCGCAGCGACTTGAACGGAATCGCGATCTCCGCGACCCACCCGTCAGGCGACCTGGTCACCTTCGCGTTCCAGACCGTGTTCCAATCGGCGTTGTTGGTGCGCTCGTTCGCCGTCGCTCCATCGTACATGCCGCCGACCGGTGACACGTAGAAGAGATACCCGTTACGCCGATCGTGAAACGTGTCCAGGAAGACCCCGAAGTTGTCGTTCTGTCGCAGGTTGGTGCTGTCACGACGCATATCGTTCGCCACCACCTGGCTCATGTCGGCCATGAGGCACCGGCACGCGAAATAGAGGTTGGCATCGTCGAAGAAGACCCAGGCGGCCGTGGATTCGGTGGTCGCCGCGCCGTAACGCGGTTCCTGCTGCACGAACTCGGTGAGGGGGGGCACTTGCGCGTAGATGGCTTCGTCGAGGCGGCCGTCGATGGTTATCGGGCCGGTGACGCGCGTTGCCCGCACCGTCACGCCCCGCTCGTTGCGGGCGATCACGGCGGGTGCGACCGGCACGGGCCGGCCGTCGTCGAGCAGTGTCTGGTCGCTGCCGAGCGACTGCGCCTCCCCGATTGCGTTGGCCAGCAAGACCAGCAGACCGGCGAGGAGCACCCGAGCCTGTGTTCGGACTACGGCCATCGTCTTCTGCCCTTGGCCGTACCCCGTCGTGGCTGACAAGGCGTTCCGCCCGGTGTTGGTGCGCGCGTCATGCGACTCGGAATCGGCCACGGAGATCCTTCTTGCCCAGGGTCATGAGGACCGTTCCGTCCTGATCCAGCCGCCTCGTCGCGACAGTTCACAAAGAGTAGTGACTTCAATTTGTGATGTCAATGCGGCACCGCCATCGTTCTTTCGTTATCATCCGCATATGGCGAGAGACTATGGGCAGCTCTGCCCGATGGCGCTGTCGCTCGAGATCGTGGGCGAACGCTGGACCCTGCTGATTGTGCGAGACCTGCTCAGCGGACCGCAGAAGTTTAAGGATCTCGCGGTCTCGCTCAGGGCGGCCCCGGGGTTGCTGTCGCGGCGACTCAAACTGCTCGAAGAGCACGGCATCATCGCGCGGCGGATGTATACGGAGCATCCTCCGCGGGCCGAGTACGTGCTCACCGAGCGCGGCACGGAACTCCGGATCGTGGTCCGCGCCCTGACCATCTGGGGTTCGAAGCACCTGCCGGGTGAGCGTGTCCTCGTGCACGCCGGGTGCGAACATCCAATCGAGATGGCCTACCGATGTGCGCGTTGCGACGAGACGCTGCCGCTCACCGACATCGCGTATCGAACCGAAGCGGCGGTGCGGGCCCGGAGGCCACCGAGGCGAAACGCGTCGGCGTCGGCCGCGGCGCAGTCAGCGCCACGGCGGCGCCGGTCGTAACAGCTGGTCGTGGATGCGGCACGCAATTGTCGCATCCCCACTCAGCGAAGCGTGCCGCGCGGGATTCTCGTCCGCGCACGCTCGAAAATATACGATTCGGGTCGAATTGCGTTCCGATACAGAGTGAGTTTAGAGTTCACGTGAGTTCTTATAGACGTGATAGTGCGACGGTCGATGTGGCAGAGCGTGTGCCTGGCGCTGGTGTTGTTCGCCACCCCTGGGCGGTCGGCGGCGTTTCAGGCGGGCGCCGGGGCGCTCACGGGCACGGTGGTCGATCAGGCCGGCGCCGGCGCGGCTGGCGCCGTGGTTGAGGTCGTGGCGGCAGGCTCGGGCGCGTCACGCCGCGTCGTCACCGGCGCGGGCGGAGCATTCGTCGTGCCCGGTCTGACACCTGGCCTCTACCGCATCCGCGCCGAGCTGCACGGCTTCCGGCCCGCGGTACGCGACGGCATTGCCGTCGTTGCCGGCCAGACGACATACGTCGAGCTGAGGCTCGAGGCCGACGGTGTGACCGAGGCCGTCACGGTCACGGCCGAAGCACTGCAACGGGCTGACACGTCCGCCCTCGGCCAGGCCATCGACGGTCGCGTGGTCGTCGCCCTCCCGCTCAACGGACGCCACGTCATCACGCTGGCCGGTCTGGCGCCTGGCGTTGCGTTGCCACCGGGTTCGGCGCTGCCACGCATCAACGGCGGGCGGCCGCGCACGAATGAATACCTGTTCGATGGCATCTCGGTTCTCCAACCGGAGCCAGGCCAGGTGGCATTCTTCCCCAACGCCGACGCGATTCAAGAGGTCACCATCGAGAGCAACAGCCCGCCGGCGGAGTACGGCCGCTTCAACGGCGGCGTCATCAAGATCACGACCAAGGCCGGCACCAGTTCGCTGCGGGGCACGGCATTCGAGTTCTTTCGGCACGAAGCCCTCACGGCCCGCCCCGTGTTTGCGGCCGGAGCGGGCGTGTCGCCGTCCTTCAGGCGCGATCAGTTCGGTGGCGTGCTCGGCGGTCCCATTCGTCGCGACCGCGCATTCTTCTTTGCTGACTACCAGGGCCAGCGGCAGACGATCGGCCGCACCGTCATCTCCACCGTGCCCACCGTGCTGCAGCGGCAGGGCGTCTTCACCGAGCGGATTGCGGGGCGCGTGCCAGCGATCTTCGATCCCGCCGCCACCACCGCCGGCGCTGACGGCGCGGCGACGCGCCCATCGTTTCCGGGGAATACGATTCCGCTCGCGCGGGTGGATGCGGTCGCCCGCGGACTGCTCGGGCGGTATCCGCTGCCCACGAGCACCGGCACCGCCAACAACTATCGCCGCACCGCCGACGAGTCGGTGGACCAGGATCAGGTCAGCCTGCGTCTCGACTACACGATTGTCCCAGGCCGCGATCACTGGTTCGGCCGTCTCACGAGGTTTCGGGAGTCGTTCATGCCGGTGACGCCGCTGCCCGATGGCAGCGGGATCACCACGGGCACCCTCGGCCCGCAGCAGACCACGTCCTGGTCGTTCGCGTCGGGGTATCGGCAGACACTCGCGGACCGGTTCGTGAACGAGCTGCGGCTGGGCGACACGCGGCGCGCCGTGGGCCGGACGGCAGCGCGTCTGGAGACGACGGCCTCGGCCGGCCTCGGTCTCCCGGGGATTCCGTCCCGCGCGCAGTTCCCCGACACGCTCCCGACGTTCCTCATCGCCGGGTACCAGCAGTTGGGGTCATCGCCGAATACCGCCACCGACTTCGGTACGAGCGTCACCCAAGTCGCCGATACGCTCACATGGCTGCGTGGCCGTCACACGCTCAAGTTCGGCGCCGATCTGCGGTGGTCGCGCCTGAACGTCGTGCAGCCGCCGTCGCCGACTGGCATGTTCACGTTCAGCAGCCTCTTCACCGACCTGCCGGGTGTGGCCAACACGGGCACGCCGCTCGCGAGCTTCCTGCTTGGCCAGGTGCAGCAGTTCTCGATCGATCTGCAGACCGACGCGATCCGCAATCGCGCACACATCCAGGAGTACTTCGTGCAGGACGACTGGCGCCTCGGTGACCGCGTGACGATCAACGCCGGACTCAGGTACACGCTCAACTTTCCCTCCACCGAGCAGAACGATCAAGCGGCCGTCTTCAACCTGGAACGTCAGCAGCTCGAGTTTCTGGGCCGCGACGGGCAGTCGCGCACGGCGCGGCAGCTCCACACGGCGAATTTCGGACCACGTCTTGGTGTCGTCAGCCGCATCAGCGATGCGACGGTGGTCAGTGGTGGCTACGGCCTGGTGTGGATCGACATGACGGGTATCACCACCCCATTCACCACCCCCGCCTTCCCGTTCGTGCAGACGGTATCGCAGCGCACGCTCGACGGGCTGACCCCGGCCTTCGTGTTGGCCGACGGACCGCGCGTGGACGCGATCCCCCTCACGCCGGACGCCGGACGCGGGCAGGGCGTGTTCGCGGTGGATCGGGAGCTCGGCTCCGGCTACGTGCAGCAGTGGAACGCGTCAGTTCAGCGCGACCTGACCTCCCGCCTGTCGGTGCAGCTGGCGTATGTGGGCTCGAAGGTCACGCGGGTGGGCATTCCGGATACGAACCTGAACCAGCTCTCGGTCGACCAGCTCGCGCTCGGACCCGCGTTGCTCGAGCGCGTGCCGAATCCGTACTTCGGTACGATCCCGCGATCCTCGTCGCTCGGCGACCCGACGATTCCCCTGGGGCAGCTGTTGAAGCCGTACCCGCGGTACACGACGGTAAGCCGCTATCGCCAGAACGTGGGCACCTCCTTCTATCAGGGCGCGTTCGTGAAACTCGAACAGCGGGTCGCGCGCGGGCTGTCGTATCAGGTGAGCTACACGCGGTCGACGTTGCGCGACGACGCGTCGTCGGTCTTCGACGGGTCGGTGCTGACGGGGCCCGTGGCCAACGCCCCGGTGGCCGACAGCTTCAATCGTGGTCTCGAGCGGGACTATTCGACCGGCGACATCCCTCACGTGCTGGCCGCGTCGGCCGTGTGGGACCTGCCGTTCGGCCCGGGTCGGGCCCGCCACCCGCTCGGCCTGCTCGGCGCGATCGTGAACGGCTGGAGCGCCGCCGGCGTGCTCACGCTGCAATCCGGTGTACCGGTCGCGGTCACGCAGGCGACCAACACCAACGCCTTTGCCGGCTTTGGCACGCAGCGTCCGAACCTCGTGGGTGAGCCCGCGCTGCCGGCGGGGGAGCAGTCCACGAGTCGTTGGTTCAACACCGACGCGTTTGCCGCGGCGCCGCAGTTCTCGTTGGGCTCGAGTTCCCGCAATCCCGTGCGCGGCCCCGGCTACCTGAACCTCGACCTCGCCATCACGCGGCGTCTGCGGTTGCGCGCCGCAGCCCTCGACCTGCGCGTGGAGGTCTTCAACGCCACCAACACGCCGGCGTTCGGGGCGCCCAATGGCGTGTTCGGTTCCGCCGCCTTCGGAACGATCACGACCGCCGGGGATCCTCGGGTGATCCAGCTGGCAGCGAAGCTGATGTTCTAGTCGCGCGCGGGTTTCATGGCATCATCGGAGGCACCGCGCCTGCGCGACTGAGCCGCAGGCGTCTGACCCCGATTTCGAGCACATCCATGGCCACCAAGAACGACGCGCGATTCACCTGGAGCGACCCGCTGCTCCTCGACCAGCAACTGACGAGCGAAGAGCGCATGGTGCGCGAGACCGCCCGGGCCTACTGCCAGGACAAGCTTGCGCCGCGCGTGCTCGAGATGTTCCGCCACGAACAGCCCGACCCGTCGATTTTCCGGGAGCTGGGCGCGCTCGACATGTTGGGCATCGTGATTCCAGAAACCTACGGCGGCGCCGGGTTGAACTACGTCAGCTACGGCCTGGTGGCCCGCGAAGTAGAACGCGTGGACTCAGGCTTCCGCTCGATGATGAGCGTGCAGAGTTCGCTCGTGATGGTGCCGATTCACGAATTCGGCACCGAGGCGCAGAAGCGGAAGTATCTGCCCAAGCTGGCCACCGGTGAGTGGATCGGCTGCTTCGGCCTGACTGAGCCGAACTCGGGGTCCGACCCCGGCAGCATGACCACCCGCGCAAGAAAGGTCGACGGCGGCTACGCGCTGACGGGCAACAAGGCCTGGATCTCGAACAGCCCGATTGCTGACGTGTTCATCGTGTGGGCCAAGGACGACGACGACACGATCCGTGGCTTCGTGCTCAACAAGGGCATGAAGGGCCTGTCGGCGCCGCCCACCCACGGCAAGGTGGGCCTGCGCACCAGCGTGACGGGCGAGATCGTGATGGACCAGGTGTTCTGCCCCGAAGAGAACGCCTTCCCCGACGTGCGTGGACTCAAGGGACCCTTCACCTGCCTCAACAGCGCGCGCTACGGCATCGCCTGGGGCGCCCTCGGCGCGGCCGAGGATTGCTGGTTCCGGGCGCGCGACTACGTCATGGACCGCAAGCAGTTCGGTCGGCCGCTGGCCGCCAATCAGCTCATCCAGAAGAAGCTCGCCGACATGCAGACCGAAATCACGCTGGGGCTGCAGGCGGTGTTGCGCCTGGGCCGCATGAAAGACGAAGGCACGGCGGCGCCCGAGATCACGTCGCTGCTCAAGCGCAACTCGTGCGGCAAGGCGCTCGATATCGCGCGCCTGGCGCGCGACATGATGGGCGGCAACGGCATCGTCGACGAGTTTGGTGTGATCCGCCATCTGGTGAACCTGGAAGTCGTGAACACCTACGAAGGCACCCACGACATCCACGCGCTCATCCTGGGCCGTGCGCAGACGGGTATCGCGGCGTTCTCGAGCTAGGCGCCGTCGGCAGCGCCGTGGGGAGGTATTCCCCGGCGCGCGGCCGAATATTCCCCACGCGCCGGAGCGTTGTGGCGACCGGCGTCGGCCCGGCCAGGTTCGATCCTGGAATCGAAATTGCTTGTGTCGAACACGGTCGCAGGATAGCGTGGCGCGTCGGGATGCGATGCGCCCTCTCGCCGATTCGTCTACATGACTCCTCCCGAACCACACGACCACCCGCGTGGCACCTTCTACATCGTCGCCGGCTTCGGCGGCCTCGTCGTCGTGGGCTGGCTCCTGTTCTTCTTCGGTCTGTTCCTGCCTCGTAACACGCCCTAGGACCGATGCACGTCGACCGCTACGAACGCTACTGGATGTGGGCCGCCACGGGCATGCTCGCGCTCTTCACCGGCGCCATCGTGGCCACCGCAGTGAGTGGGGCGGCGCACCCGCCGAGCCACACCGAAACGGTGAACCCCGAGACGCTGACCATCCAGGGCGAGTTCGCGTCACCGGGCGTTGTGACGGCGCGCGATGGCGCGGTCACCGTGGTGATGCGCGCCGAGTTCTACGTGTTCCGGCCGTCGATCGTGCGGGTGCCGGCCGGTGTGCCCGTGACCTTCCGCATCACGAGTCCAGACGTGCTGCACGGTTTTCAGATTGTGGGCACGAACGTGAACCTCACCGTGGCGCCCGGCTACGTGAGCCAGGCGACGACCACCTTCGACACGCCTGGAGAATACCTGGTCGTGTGCAACGAGTATTGCGGCCTCGCCCATCACCTGATGCAGGGCACCATCGTGGTGGAGCGCCGCCCATGACCGCCGCCGCCCGCCTCGTGCTCGCCAACGTCTGGGTGGCCGTCGTGGCCTTCGCGCTGGGCGCCATGATGGCGGTGATGCAGGCGCTGGCGCGCGCGGGTATCGAGCTGCCGTTCGGCACGGCGCGGCTCTACTACCTGTCGGTGACGGCGCACGGCGTGCTCGAGGCCCTGGTCTTCACCACGTTCTTCATCATGGCGCTCGGGTATCTCGTGACCGAGACCACGCTCGGCCGAATCGCGGGCCTGCGCTGGGCCTGGGCCGGATTCTGGGTGGCGCTGGTCGGCACGGTCGTTACCACCCTGGCCATCCTCTCGGGCACGAGCACCGTGCTCTACACCTTCTATCCGCCGCTGCTGGCGCATCCGGCCTTCTATGTCGGCGCCACGCTGCTCATCGTGGGCTCGTGGATCTGGTGCGGCGTGATGATTGGCAGCTATCGCGCATGGCGGCGCGGGCATCCCGGCGACCGCGTGCCGCTGCCGGCGCACGGCATGCTCACCACGGTGGTGATCTGGATCCTCGCCACCGCGGGGCTGGCGGTGGAGGTGCTGGTCTTCATCCTGCCGTGGTCGCTCGGACTGGTCGCCCGGATCGACCCGATCGTGGCGCGCACCTATTTCTGGTGGTTCGGCCATCCGCTCACCTACTTCTGGCTGCTGCCGGCCTACATGCTGTGGTACACGGTGATTCCGAAGATCGCCGGCGGCAAGCTGTTCAGCGATGGGCTCACGCGGGTCGTGTTCGTGCAGTTCATCCTGTTCTCGACGCCGGTCGGGCTGCACCACCAGTTCACCGATCCCGGCATCGCCGGCGGCTGGAAGCTGCTGCACACGTTCACCACCTACGCGATCATGTTCCCCAGCCTGGTCACGGCCTTCACCGTGATCGCGTCGCTCGAATACGCCGGCCGCGCGCGTGGCGGCACGGGCCTGTTCGGCTGGATCCGGGTGCTGCCGTGGCGCGATCCCTTCTTCGCGGGCGTTGCGCTGTCGATGGTCACCTTCGCGCTCGGTGGGTTCGGCGGGGCAATCAACGCCGCCTACGCCATGAACGCGATGGTGCACAACACGGCGTGGATTCAAGGACACTTCCACCTCACCGTGGGCACGGCGGTCGCCCTCACCTTCATGGGCAGCACCTACTGGATGCTGCCGCGCCTCACCGGCCGCGCCATCGCCTTTCCGCGCACCGCAACCGTGCAGCCGTATCTGTGGTTCGTCGGCATGCAGTGCTTCAGCATTCCGAGCCACATCGCCGGGTTGATGGGCATGCCGCGCCGCATCTACACCGGCGAGTTCCAGGGCGCGGCGGCCGCGCAGGCGTGGGTGCCACTCGTGAACCTGTCGGCGGTTGGCGGCGTGATCCTGTTCGTGTCGGCGCTGTGCTACGTGGGGGTCGTCGTCGGGTCGATGCTGGTGTCGCCGGTCGGCGAGCGCGCGCCCTTCGAGTACGCCGAGGCGCTCACGCCACCAACGCCGGGCTCGTCGCTGTGGGACCGCTTCGGGCTCTGGACCGTGGTGGCCGTGGTACTCATTGCCCTGGCCTACGGCCCGGCCCTCTACCACCTCCACACCATGACGCGATTTCCGAGCCAGGGATTCTCGCCCTTCTGAGGTCACCGCCGATGGCCCACGATCCGCACCCCTCACTCACTCCGGACGACCGCGCCACCGCGCCCGTGACCCGCCGGGCTGTCTTGTGGCTCACGTCACGGCTGGCCCTGGTGGGTGGACTGGTCGGTGGCTACGGCATGTTCGCCTGGGTGAGCGGACGCTTCATGCTCCCGGCTCGGGCGGGCCAGTTGCACCAGCTCTTCGTGGCGCGCGCCGCCGACCTCGGCGTGAGTGACACGGTGCTCTACCGCACGCCCGAGGGGCGCACGGTCAACATCACGCGCCGCGGCAACTCGGGCACCGCGGCCGACTTCATCGCGTTGTCGAGCACCTGTCCCCACCTGGGCTGCCAGGTGAAGTGGGAAAGCCAGAACAACCGCTACTTCTGCCCCTGTCACAACGGCACGTTCAATCCCGACGGGGTGGCCACGGGCGGCCCACCGGGCGAGGCGGGCCAGTCGTTGCCCCGCTACACCCTGGCGGTCGAGAAGGGGCTGCTCTACATCTACGTGCCAGGCGAGCAGTTGTCGATGGGCGACGTGGCTGGCCTCGTCGAGACATCGGGTCCCACTGGCCCCGGCCACGACCCGTGTCTGGGGTGCACACAGGCGCGCGAAGCGCGCACCCGCATCAGCCCCGAGCCCCGAGTCCCGGGCCCCAGCTCGTCGAGGAGGCCCGCGTGAGCGACGTGCGCGGCTGGATCGGCCAACGCGTGCCGATTTCGGTGGACGGGCTGGCGGCCATGTCCAATGAGCCGGTGCCGTACCACATGAAACGGTGGTGGTTCGCGCTCGGTGGCACGCCCGCCTACTTGTTCGTCGTGCAAATCGTCACCGGCGTGCTGCTGGCGTTCTACTACCAGCCGGCTCCCGCCACGGCCTACGAATCGGTGCGCTACATCACCGAGGAGGCGGCGTTCGGCTGGTACCTGCGCGGCCTGCACAAGTGGGGCGCCACCTTGATGATTGCCGCGGTGGTGCTGCATCAGATGCGGGTGTTCTTCACCGGCGCGTATCGCAAGCCGCGCGAACTCAACTGGATGATTGGCATGACCATCCTGGTGTGCACCCTGCTGATCGGCTTCACCGGCTACAGCCTGGTGTTCGAGCAACTGAGCTACTGGGGGGCCACGGTGGGCGCCAACATCAGCGACACCGTGCCGGTGGTGGGTCCGATCATCAAGCAGGTGCTGCTCGGCGGCGCCACCTACAACGACCGGACCCTCTCGCGGTTCTTCATCCTGCATGCGGCGGTGCTGCCGGTGCTGCTCATCCTGGTGCTGATGATGCATATCGGCCTGGTGCGGCTCCTGGGCGTGACCGAGCTGAAGTTTGCCGGAGAAGACGCGGCGCCGGTCAAGCATTTCAACTTCTTCCCGGAACACTTCTACACCGAGCTCATCATCGGCCTCACGCTCATGATTCTGCTGAGCGTGCTGGCCACCCTCGTGCCGGTGGAGATGGGTCCGCGCGCCAACCCGCAGATCACGCCGGAAGTGATCAAGCCCGAGTGGTTCTTCTATGTCGCGTTCCGGTGGCTGAAGCTGTTCTCGGCCACGACGGCGATGCTGACGCAGGGCCTCATCGTGTTCGTGATGTTCTGCTGGCCATTCATCGACGACTGGCTGGTGCGGCGTTTCAAGTACGCCGATATCAGCGTGTGGATTGGCGTGACGGGCGCGCTCACCATCATGGGACTCACCATGTGGGAAGCGCTCGTGGCGCATTGAGGACGGTATGACACTCGATCAGAAACGCTGGGTCATCGGCGGCCTGGGGCTGCTGTTCCTGCTCTCGCTCGTGGCCGTGCAGTGGCTCGAGGTGTCGCGCCGCCGCCACGAAGCGGGCGACGCGCGCGCGGCGGTGGTCACCCCGGCGGCATCTCGGCAATGTGTCGACTGCCACACGCAGGTGTCGGTCGGCATCGTCGACCATTGGACCGGGTCGACTCACGCCGAAAAGGGCGTGGCCTGCGTGGACTGCCACAAGGCGGAGGCCAAGGACGCTGACGCGTTCAGCCACTACGGCCAGCAGATCGCCACGATCGTCACCCCCCGGGATTGCGCCCGGTGCCATCCGGCCGAGTCGGCCGAGTTCTCGGCCAGCCATCATGCCAAGGCCGGCAACATCCTGGCGTCGCTCGACAACTTCCTGGCCGAGACGGTGGAGGGCTCGCGGACGGTCTTCAGCCCGCACTCGCCCACGCCGGGCAAGGCCATCACGGCCGTCAACGGCCTTGCGCCAGCGAACTCCGGCTGCCAGCAGTGCCACGGATCGCTCGTGGCCTTCCAGGCCAACGACGGCGGACTCGTGACGGTGCGCGACCTCAAACCCGACGAACGTGGCCAGCCGACCAACCTCGACGCGGTCGGCCGCATCGTGCGCAACGAGAGCGGGAAGCCGCTCTTCAGCAGCACGAGCTGGCCCAACACCGGCATCGGCCGCCTCAATCTCGACGGCTCCACGGGGTCGTGCTCGGCGTGCCACAGCCGGCACGACTTCTCGGCCCGGCGCGCGCGTCAGCCCGAGAACTGCGGGAAGTGCCACCTGGGACCTGACCATCCACAGAAGGAGATCTACGACGAGTCGAAGCACGGCGTGGCCTTCCGCGACCTCATCGGCGAGATGAACCTCGACGCCAAGCCGTGGGTGGTGGGTAAGGACTACAGCGCCGCGCCCACCTGCGCCACGTGCCACATGAGTGCGAACCTTCGCAACGGGATGAAGATCACGCATGACCCGGGCGAGCGCATCTCATGGACCAACCGTCCGCCCGTCAGCCTCGTGATGGACACCGATGCCGTCCATGCGGTGGTGACCGAGACCGATCCGGAGAAGCGGCGCGCGGCCATCGCCGACACGGCGGAGGCCAAGCGCAACCGCATGAAGCAGGTGTGCTCCACCTGCCACACGCCCGACCACATCAACCTCTTCTACAAGCAGTACGACGACGTGGTCGTCAACTTCAACGAGAAGTTCGCCAAGCCAGGGCAGGCGATCATGAGCGCGCTGGCGGCCAACGGCATGCTCACCAAGACGCAGTACGACGAGCCCATCGAGTGGACGTGGTACTTCCTGTGGCACCACGAAGGCCGCCGCGCGCGCATGGGCGCGTCGATGATGGCGCCCGACTACACGCAGTGGCACGGCATGTTCGAAGTGGCTGAGCGCTTCTACATGAAGCTCATCCCCGAGGCTCGCGAGATCATCGCGACCGCGCTGCGCGCGGGACGTGGCGAGCAAGCCCGGCGCGCCAATGCCGTGATCGACGAGATCCTGAACCGGCCCGAGCACCAGTGGCTGCTCAAGGGCGCCGAGGAGCAGGCCGACGCCATCAACCGCGAGATGCAGCGCAAGTACGGCCAGACGAGGCAGGAACGGTGATCACGCGAGTGGGCCGTCGCACGTTCTTCAAGATGGCCGGCGTGGCTGCGCCGGCCGTGGCCGCGTTCTCGTGCGCCGACCAAAACGAGGCCGCGCGCCTGGGTAGCACCGCGCCCGTGGACCGCGCGTCGATCGCGTGGGACAAGGCGCCCTGCCGTTTCTGCGGTACAGGCTGCGGCGTGATGGTGGGCGTGGAGCAGGGCCGCGTCGTGGCCGTGCGCGGCGACGAGGCCAGCCCGGTGAACAAGGGCCTGCTGTGCGTGAAGGGCTACCACCTGCCCGGGCTGCTCTACGGCGCCGACCGGCTGCTCTACCCGCAGCGGCGCCAGCCCGACGGCTCCTTCGCCCGCATCACGTGGGACGAAGCCCTCGACCTCATCGCCACGAAGTTCGGGGAGACCGTGAAGCAGCACGGTCCCGAGGCCGTGGCCATGTACGGTTCCGGCCAATGGACCGTGTTCGACGGCTACGCCGCGCTGAAATGGGTCAAAGGCGGCCTGCGCAGCAACAACCTCGAGCCCAACGCGCGCCTGTGCATGGCCAGCGCCGTGTCGGGTTTCATCACGCAGTTCCAGAGCGACGAGCCGATGGGCTGTTACCAGGATCTCGACCTGGCCGACGACTTCGTACTCTGGGGCAACAACATGGCCGAGATGCATCCGGTGCTCTTCAGCCGGATGCTCGAGGCGAAACGCCAGAAGCCGGGCACCCGCATCGTCGACATCGCCACGCGCCGCACGCCGACCACCGACTACGCCGACCTGCACGTGCTCTTCAGGCCCGGCACCGACCTGGCGCTGGCCAACGGCATTCTCCACCTGCTGCTGGCCTCGGGACGCATCCAGCAGTCGTTCATCGATGAAAACGTGGTCTTCCGCCGCGGCATCGAGGACGTGAAGACCATCGGCTACGGCTGCTTCGACCAGCAGGCCGAGCGCTACACGTTCGAGGACGTGGCGCGCCCCAGCTCGCTCGAGGACTTGCGCGGGTTCCTGGCGGACTACGCGCCGGAACGCGTGCGCGACATCACCGGCGTGCCGGTCGAGCAGATCGCGGCGCTGGCGAATATCTACGGCGACCTGTCGCGCGGTACCGTGAGCCTGTGGTGTATGGGCGTGAACCAGCACGTGCGCGGCACGTGGATGAACAACCTCATCACCGATCTGCATCTCATCACCGGCAAGATCTGCCGGCCGGGATCGAATCCCCTGAGCCTCACCGGGCAGCCGAGCGCGTGCGGCACCGCGCGCGAGGTGGGCACGTCGAACAACCGTCTGCCGGCCGACATGGTGGTGACCAATCCCGAACATCGGGCCGAGGCGGAGCGCATCTGGAAGCTGCCCGCCGGTACGATTCCCGCCACGCCCGGCTACCACGCCGTCGACCTGTTCCGGGCGCTGAAGCGTGGCGACGTGAAGGCGCTGTGGATTCAAACCACCAACCCCTGGGTGACGCTGCCGAACCGGTCGCGCTTCGATCGCGCGCCTGGCGACGGGCGCTTCATCGTGGTGAGCGACATCTATCCCACGCCCACCACGGCCATCGCCGACCTCATCCTGCCGGCGGCCGCCTGGGTGGAGCGCGAGGGCGTGTACGGCAACACCGAGCGACGCACCCAGCAGTGGAACAAGATGGTCGACGCGCCGGGCGAAGCCCGTGAGGATGCCTGGCAGGTGATGGAAGTGGCGAGGCGCATGGGCATGGGGCACCTGTTCCCCTGGCCCGCCGACAACTGGCATGAGCCGATGTTCGAGGAGTACCGATTGTTTGGACTCGGGCACGGGAAGGATCTCGCGAGCTATCAGCAGTTGAAGGCCACACGCGGTATGATCTGGCCGGTCGTGAACGGCAAGGAGACGCCGTACCGCTACACTGCGGGCTCCGACCCCTACGTGAAGAAGGCCTCGGGCGCCCACTTCTACAAGGCTGTGGGCTACGGCGAGAAGGCGGCGTTCTTCCTGCGCCCGTATCATCCGCCCGCCGAATCGCCCGATGGCGAGTATCCCTTCTGGTTGTGCACTGGTCGCGTGCTCGAACATTGGCACAGCGGATCGATGACCCGCCGCATCACGCAGTTGCATCAGGCGGTGCCGAACGCCTACGTGGAGATGAACCGCGCCGATGCCGAACAGCACGGCGTGAAGAAGGGCGACCGCGTGAAGCTCGTGAGCCGGCGCGGCAGCCTCGAATTGCCGGTCGAGGTCGACGGCCGAGGCCAGCCGGCGCGCGGCTCGCTCTTCGTGCCGTTCTTCGACGAGTCACTGCTGATCAACCTGGTGACGCTCGACGCCATGGACAACATCAGCAAGCAGCCGGACTACAAGAAATGCGCCGTCCGCCTCGAACGCGTGTAGGGTCCGCGGCGGCCCTGGCGGCGGTGGTGCTGGCCTGCGCCGTGGCGGTCGCCGGCTGCGCGGGCGGGGAGGCCGTTGGCGCGGTGCCGCGGTCGACCGGGGAGCGGGCGCTCGGACGGGCCTACGACGGCGCGCCGCCGACCATTCCGCACGACGCCACCATCGGCAGTTGCGTGACCTGCCACGACGCTGACGGTACGGCCATCGCCGGCGTCGGCGTGGCGCCCGCGTCGCCGCACGGTGAGGCCGCCGCGTCGGGGGCGATGCGCCGGTGCCGTCAATGCCACGCGCCGGTCGAGGTGCCAGAGGCGTTTGTGGTCTCGCGCTTCATTGGCCTGGCCCAGGGCCCATGGCGCGGGACGCGCGCCTCACCCGGCGCGCCTCCCACGATTCCCCATACCCTGCAACTGCGGGGCGAGTGCCTGACGTGTCATGCCGGACCGGGCGCCCGCGCCGAGATCCGCACGACCCACCCCGAACGCGTCCGCTGTCGGCAGTGTCACGTGCCAGAGACCGCACCGGTCCCCTGACCATGCTGGCGTTCACGCGTTCCCGGGGTCGGTGTCGCCAAGCCGCGCGCGTTGCACTTGTGACCGCGGTGCTTAGTGCCGGCCCGACGGCTGCGCCCGCGCAACTCGCGCCCCCTGTGCCTCCTCCTCCACCACCGCCCTCCACCTGGCGCATCTCCGCCATCAACGTGGTGCGCCTGGAGTCGTGGCGATTCTTCGAGCCGCGTCCGGGTGGCGGCGATCCCGACTACGCGTTCCTGGCCGATCGCCTCCGTCTCGACGTGCGCGGTCACTGGCCGCGCGTGGACCTCACGCTGGCGGGGCAATACGTGGGCATGGCGGGATTGCCCGCGGGCGCGATTGGTCCGGGGGCGCTCGGCACGGGTGCGCTCTACTTCGACCAGGGTGGCCGCCACGAGTCGTCGCAGCAGCTCTACCTGCGCTTTGCCAGCCTCCGGTTTCCGGAGGCGCTGCCGGGACTCGACGTGCAGGTCGGCCGTCAGGGCTACACCTCGGGCGCCGAGGCGCCGAGCGGTGTGCCCAAGATCGAGGCCATCAAGCGCCAGCGCTTGGATGCGCGTCTGGTCGGCGAGTTCGAGTGGTCGATCTACCAGCGCGCGTTCGATGGCGTGCGGCTCGACCTGACGCGGCCCCGATGGAAGGCCACCGGCGTGGCGTTCATGCCCACCCAGGGCGGCTTCGCGCGCGCGGCCGGCTCGACCATGACGGAGGTCGTCGTGGGCGGCGGAACAATCAGCTCGCGACCCTCTGGGCCGCCGGGACCGAAGACGCAGGTGCAGGGGTTCGGCTGGTACTACCGCGACCGGCGGGCGGTCACGCAGCGTCCCGACAACACCGGCCTCACGGCGCCCGCGGGGGCGGCCATCGACGTAACGACGGGCGGGACGGCCGTCATCGGCGCGTATCCGGCCGGCCGCGGCGAGGCCGACCTCTTCGCGTGGTCCGCGCTG
The DNA here is from genome assembly GCA_031376505.1 of Acidobacteriota bacterium. Lineage (GTDB taxonomy): Bacteria > Acidobacteriota > Vicinamibacteria > Vicinamibacterales > UBA2999 > CADEFD01. The sequence goes on along the minus strand of JANMDX010000356.1, from coordinate 775 downwards.
CAAGCGGGCCGATGGTACGGAGACACCCACCGGGCGCTCGCGCTGGCCCTCGAAGGCGGCTATCAATGGACCAAGGCGCCGTGGCGGCCGTGGCTGCGGGCGGGCGTCTTCCGCGCCAGCGGCGATGACGACCCAGGCGACGACGTACACGGTACGTTCTTCCCGATCCTGCCTACCGTGAGGCGTTTCTCGCAGACGGCGGCTTACGGCACCATGAACCTGCGCGACGTGTTCGTGCAGGCGCAGGCGCGGCCGCGCCCGTCGCTGGCCCTCCGGCTGGACGTGCGCCGCCTCGACCTGGCGTCGCGGGCGGACCAGTGGTACTCCGGCAGCGGCGCGACCCTGTCACGCGGCGCGGCCTTTGGCTATGCCGGGCGGCGTTCGAATGGCGGCCGTCGACTCGGCACCTCGACGGAGGCCTCGGCGGACTATGCGATCACGCCTCGCATGTCGGTCAACGGCTTTCTCGGATACCTGCGCGGCGGTTCGGTCGTGACGGGCACGTTCGCCGGCGACGCGCTGTGGTTCACGTATCTCGAAAGCATCGTATTCCTGGGCGCGCGCTGAGATGGTGCGTCCGCCGCGACGTCCTCGTCCTGCCTTGTGACTCCGCTCGGGCGGTGCTAAGGTCGGTGCACGATGACATGCCTTCAAGTCGGAATCGCTCTGGTGGCGGCGTGTGCGGGCCTGCCGACCGTGCCCGCGGAGGCCCAATCCACCCCCGCGACGTCGGCGGTCACCTTCACCGAACATGTCGCGCCTATCCTGTTTGCAC